>NZ_JBGCCM010000037.1:0-120423 GCF_041262085.1 Catenulispora sp. GAS73 | reverse complement strand
GCCTCGACACGGACAGCACCCACACCGGTCATTTTCGCGCCGCCACGACGGCGCGGCAACGCCGTGCCAGGACTACTCAACCGAACTGCGTCCCCAGCGAGGTCATCAACCCCTGCGCGAAGCCGTAAAATTCGCCTGTAAAGCCACAGATCAACCGCACCACACCCGACACCAGCACCCACGCGCCAAACCCCACCCCCCGCCCCCACCCCCCACCCCCACCAACCCACTACCGTGGATCCCATGGTGAACCTGACCCGCATCTACACCCGCACCGGCGACGACGGCACGACCGCCCTCGGCGACCTGAGCCGGGTCCGCAAGACCGACGCGCGGCTGGCGGCCTACGCCGATGTCGACGAGGCCAACGCCGCGGTCGGCCTGGCGGTGGCCTTCGCGAACAACGACCTCGGGATGCTGCACGACGGGATCAGGACCCTGCTGCTGCGGGTGCAGAACGAGCTCTTCGACCTCGGCGCGGACCTCAGCACGCCGCCGGCGGAGAATCCGGAGTTTCCGCCGCTGCGCATCGAGCCGGAGTACGTCGAGCGCCTGGAGGCGGCGTGCGACGAGTGGAACGAGACGCTGAGCAAGCTGCGCTCCTTCATCCTCAACGGCGGCACGGTGGTCGCGGCGCAGCTGCATGTCGCGCGGACCGTCGTGCGCCGCGCCGAGCGGAGCACGTGGGCGGCGGTCGAGGAGTACGGCGACGCCATCAACCCGCTGGCCGTGAAGTACCTGAACCGGCTGTCGGACCTGCTGTTCATCCTGGCCCGGGTGGCGAACACCGACTCGCACGGCGGCGACGGCGACGTGCTGTGGGTGCCGGGCGGCGAGCGGTAGTAGCCGCTGGGCCGGATCGGCCTCGGTTCTGCCGCGGATGTGCCACGGCAGATCCGCGGCCGCAGCCGATCGCAGCCGCAGCCGCGATCGCCTGAGGCAGGCCCGCACCGGGCCCTACCAGCCCTCAGAACGAGCTCGGGAACCCCACGCCGCCACCACTACCGGCGGCCGCACCCAGATCGGCAGAAGGCGTCCCAGAGCCGTTACCGCCGCCGCTCGACGGAGGAGCCGGAACCGGCGCGGAGGCAGTGCTTGGAGTACCAGAGCTACTAGCGGCCGACGCCGACGACGCAGCCGTGGGCCGCACCGCCTGCACCGGAGGCGCCGTACTCGAAGCCCCCACACCAGAAGCCCCCGCATCAGAAGGCTCCGCACTGGGTCCAGCAGTAGGCCCCGCCGTAGGCCCAGGCGTCGCCGTCCCCCGCATTCCCCCCACCCCCCGAGGCGGCACCATCACCCACCCCGCCGCACCGCTCTTCCACAACCCCATGCCCCCGGTGAGCTGATAATCCCCAGCACTCCAAGCCTTCGGCGGCGTCAGCGCGACATTGTTCGCATCCCGCACCTGGATCGTGTCCGCATACCGCCCCTTCACCAACCGATGCGTCCGCGGGAACACCGCCACCCCGTCGTCGGTCTTCTGCGGGATCAGATCCCCACCGGTCTTCGCGTACAACACCGTCTTCGTCTGCGGCGCCCCCAGCACCACCAGCCGGTCGCTCTGCGGCAGGTACACCGACAGCTCGGCGATCTGCTGCGCGTCGTCGGCGTCGTCGCTCGACCCCGGCCGCGCGTGCGCGAACGTCACCGGGGCCGCGTAGACCGACATGCTCGACGACTCGCTCGACCCCTTCCCCGTCTGCGTGTAGTCCCCGACCAGCAGTTGCGCCTGCGACGGCACTCCGTCCGCGCCGGTCGTCCACCCCTGCATCACGTAGAGCCACGTTTTGTACGTGGACTGCGGCGCCGTCTTCGCCGCCCCGCCGTGCCCGGTCGAGGCCTGCGTCGTCGTGTCCGCGTCCACCTGCGACCACAGCGGCGCCACGGTCGCGGTCGTCGCGGCCTTGGTACCCGTCGCCGCCGACCGCCCGACCTGGTTCAGCAGGTACGACTTCGCCACCTCCGCCGCCTGCGCGGGCACCGGCGTGCCGCGGCTCGGCCACGGCAGCGCGTTCGCGGGCAGGGCCGGCGTCGCGGCCACCACCTTGTCGTCCTGCAGTGCGGTCGGCATCGGGTACGCGCTGGTCAGGTCCTCGATCGCGGACGGCGGCGGCGCGGCCGACGCGTCACCGCCGCGCGCTCCCAGCTCCGAGGCGATCGACGGCCCGAGCAGCGCCGCCACCACCAGCACCGCCGTCGCCGAACCGGCGCGCAGCACGCGCCGCCGCCGACGGATGCGGGTGGCCCGCGCCATCACCTGCGGGAGCATGTCGCTGTGCGGAGCCGAGACGACTTCGTCGGCGATCAGGCCCAACGCGTGGCGCAGATCCGGCGATACCTGCTCGGCCGCATCCGAAGCCTCCACGCTCCGACCGCCACCGCCACCGCCACCGGCACCCGTTTCCGCGATCGAGTCATCCGAGGCCGCCGCCGAAGCGACCTCCGAAACCGCCGCCGAAGCGGCCTCCGAAGCGACCTCCGAAGCGGCCTCCGAAGCAGCCTCCGAAACCGCCCCGGAGCTCCCCCCGGAACTGTCCTCCGGCGACGCCGAAGCACCGCCGATCGGCTGATCACGGTCAGGCTGCGCGTTGTCCCAGGTGTCCATGGCGACTACGAAGACGCGAATCGAAAGCCGCAGGTTGCCTGCCGGTCACCCGGAGGAGGTAGCGGAGTGTGCCAGGATGGCCGGTCGTGGAGCGTTTCAAAGTTGCCGGAGGGGCCCGCCTGGCGGGTGAGGTCGCGGTGTGCGGCGCGAAGAACAGCGCGCTGAAGCTGATGGCCGTCGCCCTGCTGGCCGAGGGCCGGACCGAGCTGCGGGGCGTCCCGCGCATCCTGGACGTCGAGCTGATGGCCGAGCTGCTGCGGCGGCTGGGCTGCGACGTGAAGCTGGACTGGGAGCCCGGCCCGGAGCGGGAGGACGGGCCGCAGAAGGGCTCGACCATCGTGATCGACGTGCCGGCCGATCCGGGCACCGAGGCCGACTACGACCTGGTGCGCCGGCTGCGCGCGTCGATCTGCGTGCTGGGCCCGCTGCTGGCGCGGCAGGGCGAGGCCAAGGTGTCCTACCCCGGCGGCGACGCGATCGGCTCGCGCGGGCTGGACATGCACATCGACGGCCTGGAGCGGCTCGGCGCCGACATCTCCCAGGAGCACGGCTTCCTGGTCGCCTCGGCGCCCAAGGGCCTGACCGGCGCGAGCATCCTGCTCGACTTCCCGAGCGTGGGCGCCACCGAGAACATCCTGATGGCCGCCGTCCTGGCCCGCGGGACCACGGTCATCGACAACGCCGCGCGCGAGCCGGAGATCGTCGACATCTGTTCGCTGCTGGCCTCGATGGGCGCGAAGATCGACGGCGCCGGGAGCTCCACGCTGGTCATCGAGGGCGTCGACACGCTGACCCCCGCGCCGTCGCCGCATCTGGTGGTGGCCGACCGCATCGTGGCCGGCATGTTCGCGGTCGCGGCCACCATGACCCGCGGCGACGTGCGGATCGACGGCGGCAACGCGGCGCACCTGGAGATCGCCCTGGACAAGCTGACGCAGGCCGGCGCGACGGTGGTGCCGGACGAGACCGGCTTCCGGGTGTCCATGGACCGGCGTCCGAAGGCCGTCGACATCATCACCCTGCCCTACCCGGGCTTCGCCACCGACCTGCAGCCGCTGTTCGCCGCGATGAACTCCATCGCCGAGGGCACCTCGATGGTCACCGAGAACCTGTTCGACGCGCGCTTCGTGTTCTTGCAGGAGCTTGCCCGCCTCGGCGCCTCGGTGCGCACCGAGGGACACCACGCGATCATCCGCGGCGTCGAGCGGCTGTCCGGGGCGCCGGTGCGGGCCACCGACATCCGGGCCGGGGCCGGGCTGGTGCTGGCCGGGCTGGTCGCCGACGGGCACACCACGGTGTCCGACGTCCGGCACATCGACCGCGGGTACCAGGGCCTGGTGACCCAGCTGCGCTCGCTCGGGGCGCAGATCGAGCGGGAGCCGGACCCCGACCCGTACCCGTGACGAGCAGGCGCCGGCACCCGTGACGAGCGTTACGCTGCCGTCCGCGCCGGGCTTGGGCGACCCCGCGTTATCTTTTTGGACGTCCAAGCAAATCACCCCTTGTGAAGCATGAGGTAGCGCAGTGTCGAAGAAGCTGGCCGTCATCGGCGCCGGTCTGATGGGTTCGGGGATCGCGCAGGTGGCCGCGGCCGCCGGGTACGAGGTGGCGGTCCGCGACGTGACCGACGCCGCCCTCAAGCGCGGCGTCGACGGCATCCGCGCCTCGCTGGAGAAGTTCGCTTCCAAGGGCCGCTACACCGCCGACGAGGTCGAGGCCGCGACGGGCCGCATCAGCACGACCACGGACCTGGCCGAGGCGGTCGCCGACGCCGACGTGATCGTCGAGGCGGTGTTCGAGAACATCGAGGTCAAGCAGGAGATCTTCCGCGAGCTGGACAAGCTGGCCAAGCCCGGCGCGGTCCTGGCGACCAACACCTCGGCGATCCCGATCACCCAGATCGCCGCCGTCACCTCCCGCCCGCAGGACGTGGTCGGCACCCACTTCTTCTCCCCGGTCCCGATGATGCAGCTGTGCGAGCTGGTCCGCGGCTACAAGACCTCCGACGAGACGCTGGCCAGGGCCCGCGCCTTCGCCGAGGAGGTCGGCAAGACCTGCATCGTGGTGAACCGCGACGTCGCCGGCTTCGTCACCACCCGCCTGATCGCCGCGCTGGTGGTCGAGGCGGTGAAGCTGTACGAGTCGGGCGTGGCCACCGCCGAGGACATCGACATCGCCTGCAAGCTCGGTTTCGGGCACGCCATGGGCCCGCTGGCCACCACCGACCTGACCGGCGTGGACATCCTGCGCAACGCGACGCAGAACATCTACACCGAGACCCAGGACGAGAAGTTCAGCCCGCCGGAGCTGCTGAACCGGATGGTGACCGCCGGAGACCTCGGGCGGAAGTCGGGCAAGGGCTTCTACAGCTACTGATACGCGCTGTTCAGGGGCCGCCGATGGAGCGAAAATCGGCGGCCGCCGCAGAAGTTTCCTGCCAGGATCGCGATCATGACGCTTTCGTTCGCTGAGAAGCCGGTCCTGGCTGGCGACCGGGTCACCCTCCGCCCCGTGACGGCCGAGGACGCGCCCGGCTTGCTGGAGCTCTTGGCCGATCCGGAGAGCAGCCGCCTGACCGCCACCCGCGCCGAGCTCGATCCCGAGGCCGCCCGGCGCTGGTACGCCACCCGCGCCGACCACGACGACCGCCTGGATCTGGCGATCGTTGAGAACGAGACGGGGACGTACGTCGGCGAGGTGGTCCTGAACGACCTGCACGTCGAGAACCGCTCGTGCGGCTTCCGGATTTCGCTGGTCGGCGCGCGGGTCTTCGGGCGCGGATACGGGACAGAGGCGACGCGGCTGGTGCTGCGGCACGCCTTCGAGACCGTTGAGATCCACCGGGTCGAGCTGGACGTCTACGCCTTCAACCCGCGCGCCCGGCACGTGTACGAGAAGGTTGGCTTCGTCCTGGAGGGCACCAAGCGCGAGGCGCTGTTCTGGGACGGCGAGTGGATCGACGCCGCCGTGATGGCGATGCTGGAGAGCGACTGGCTCGCCGCGCGGTAGAGCCAGGCCGCACGCAGCCGCGCCGCGCCGTGCGCCAGCACCAGGCCGCACCAGGCCGCACCAGGCCGCACCAGGCCGCACCAGGCCGCGCCGCGCGCCAGAACCAAGCCGCGCCGGGCCGCGCCGGGCCGCGCCGCGCGCCAGCATCAAGCCGCGCCAGGCCGCATCAAGCCGCACCGGACCGTATCAAGCCACTGCGGTCGCCGCACCACCGGCGGCAGGCACGGCCTTCTGCTCCAGCCGCCGCAGGCTGGCCACCCGCTGCACCACCCCGAGCCCGGTCACCACCACGCCGAGCCCGAGCCACCCCACGGGCCCGGCGGCCAGCACCACCGTCGACAGCGCCACCGGCCCCGCGGACCGCTCGATCGCCTGCGCCATCCCCGCCACGCCCAAATACGAGGCCTGAGCATCCGCCGGCGCCAGCGACACCGCCAGCTCCCACGACACCAGCGAGCGCACCAGCTCCGCCGCCGTCACCACCACCGCGGCCAGCAGCAGCGTCACCGTCGCGACCACCGCGCCGCCGTGGCTGGACCCGGCGATCAGCGCGCAGCCCGCGAGCAGCGCCACGCCGTACCAGCACGCCGCACGCGCCGCCGCCCGGGCGCCGGCCACCCGGGACGAGACCGGCATCTGGAGGAACACGCACATCAGGGTGTTGATCACCATGACCGCCGGGATCACCGCGTGCGGGGCGTCGGTGCGGGTCACGGCCCACAGCGGCACGCCGACCATCAGGATCGCGTCGTCCAGGTTCAGGAAGACGTCGAGCAGGACGAACAGCAGGTAGCCCGGGTCGCGCCACGGATTGCGGCCGCGCGCCTTCGCCTTCTGAGCGCCGTCACCAGCGGAAGCGGCGACACGGCCCGGCTCCCGCCGCTTCGTCCGCATCACCAGCGCCGCCACCGCCAGGTACGACAGCCCGTTCCCGACCACGACGGCCTCGTATACCCCGCTGGTCCCCACCGCCACCGCGATCGCCGAGAGCCCCGCGCCCAGCGCGTACGCGGCGTTCATCACCACCCGCGACAGCGCCCGGTACGTCGCGCGCTGCTCCCCGGCGGCCTGGCCGGCGAACACGATCTCCATGGTCTTCGACCCGCGGTCGCACAGCGTCGTCGCGGTGGTGACCGCCAGCAGCGGTACGAAGCCGTGGCACAACGGAACCGCGCACAGCGTCAGCACCCTGATCAGGTGGCACGCCACCAGGATCGTGCGCACCGGGTACCGCTCGGCCAGCGCTCCGGCGACCGGCGCGCCGGCGATGCCGACCAGCCCGGCGATGCCCAGCAGGGCGCCGATCCGGCCCGCGCTGAGGTGGGACACGACGCTGAAATACAGCACCAGCGCCGAGGACCACACGCCGTTCCCGACCCGGTCCAGGAACAGCGCCGCGAGCATCCGCCGGGCGTCGCTTCCGCCAGGTGGGTTACGCAGCTGGGCGATGGTCCCGGTGCGCTTCGGAGCGGTCCCGGCGGCCGTGGCGGCATCGTCCCGGCGCCCCGTGCCGCCAGCCCTGATGCCACTGCCCGCCGATTGGCTCCTGCCCCACCGCATGTCCCACCCCTAGTGTCAGCCCTGCAGGTCCCTGTGGAGTGTGACGCAGCACATCGCTCGATGTCAAGAAGCTTGATATCGAGATAGTAGTCGTTGCGCGGACCCGCGGACCGGTGTGCGCAAGGTCACCGGTGACACTCCGGTTACCCGTCAGTAGGCTCCGGTCCAAGGCGCCGACCTCTCCCCGGGCGGCGACACCATCCACTTGGGAGCACCCGTGACCGAGCGCGACAGCCCTTCTGGTCGATACAGATCTTCCGGGCACGACGGATCTCACGACGGATCTGTCGAGCGAGACCGTCCCTGGGTGATGCGGACCTACGCCGGCCACTCCACCCCGGCCGAGTCCAACGCCCTGTATCGCAGGAACCTGGCCAAGGGCCAGACCGGTCTGTCGGTGGCCTTCGACCTGCCCACGCAGACCGGCTACGACCCGGACTCGGTCCTGGCCCGCGGCGAGGTCGGCAAGGTCGGCGTGCCGGTCTCGCACCTGGGCGACATGCGCGCGCTGTTCGACGGCATCCCGCTGGAGCGGATGAACACCTCGATGACCATCAACGCCCCGGCCATGTGGCTGCTGGCGCTGTACCAGGTCGCCGCCGAGGAGCAGGGTGCTGACATCGCCGCGCTGTCCGGAACCACGCAGAACGACATCGTCAAGGAGTACCTGTCGCGCGGGACGTACGTCTTCCCGCCCGGCCCCTCGCTGCGGCTGATCACCGACACCATCGCCTACACCGTGGCGAACCTGCCCAAGTGGAACCCGATCAACATTTGCTCCTACCACCTGCAGGAGGCCGGCGCGCAGCCGGTGCAGGAGGTCGCCTACGCGCTGTCGACGGCGATCGCCGTGCTGGACGGGGTGCGCGACTCCGGGCAGGTGGCGCCGGAGGACTTCGGCCAGGTGGTCGGACGCATCTCGTTCTTCGTCAACGCCGGCGTGCGCTTCGTCGAGGAGATGTGCAAGCTGCGGGCCTTCGCAGGGCTCTGGGACCGGGTCACGCGCGAGCGCTACGGCGTCACGGACGAGAAGCTGCGCCGCTTCCGCTACGGCGTCCAGGTCAACTCCCTGGGGCTGACCGAGGCGCAGCCGGAGAACAACGTGCAGCGGATCCTGTTGGAGATGCTGGCCGTGACGCTCTCCAAAGACGCGCGGGCCCGCGCCGTGCAGCTGCCGGCCTGGAACGAGGCGCTCGGCCTGCCGCGGCCCTGGGACCAGCAGTGGTCGCTGCGCATGCAGCAGGTGCTGGCCTACGAGTCGGACCTGCTGGAGTACCCCGACCTGTTCGCCGGCTCGAAGGTGGTCGAGGCCAAGACCGAGGAGATCGCCGAGGCGGCCTGGGCCGAGATCGAGCGGATCGAGGAGCTCGGCGGCGTCGTGGCGGCCGTGGAGTCCGGCTATCTGAAGGCGCAGCTGGTCGGGGCGCATGCCGAGCGGCGCGCGAAGATCGAGTCCGGCGAGCTGGTCGTGGTGGGCGTCAACAAGTTCACCGAGACCGAGCCGAACCCGCTGACCGCCGACCTGGACGCGGCGATCCAGACCGTGGACCCGGCGGTGGAGCAGCACGCCGTGGCGGCGCTGAAGGAGTGGAAGGCGCAGCGGGACGGCGCGGCGGTGGATGCCGCACTGGCCCGGCTGCGTCGGGAGGCCGCGACGGACGCCAACCTGATGGACGCGACGCTGGCGTGCGTGCGCGCCGGGGTCACCACGGGGGAGTGGACCGGCGTGCTGCGCGAGGTCTTCGGCGAGTTCCGGGCGCCCACCGGCGTCTCGGGTTCCGTGGGGACGGCGATCCCGTCCGAGGAACTGGTGGTGCTGCGCGCCGAGGTGGATCAGGCCTCTGCCGAACTCGGCCGCCGGCTGCGGCTGCTGGTCGGCAAGCCGGGCCTGGACGGCCACTCCAACGGGGCCGAGCAGATCGCGGTGCGCGCTCGCGACGCCGGTTTCGAGGTCGTCTATCAGGGGATCCGGCTGACGCCCGCGCAGATCGCGGCGGCGGCGGTGGCCGAGGACGTGCACTGCGTCGGGCTCTCGGTGCTGTCCGGCTCGCATCTGCAACTGGTGCCGGAGGTGCTGGCCGAACTGCGGGCGGCCGGAGCCGGCTCGGTGCCGGTGGTGGTCGGCGGCATCATCCCCGACGCCGACGCGCGGGCCTTGCGCGAGGCCGGTGTCGCGGCGGTGTTCACGCCCAAGGATTTCGGGATCACGCAGATCCTGCACACCATCGTCGAAGAGATCCGGCGTGCCGGATCGGTCGCTGTCTGAGCGGACTCCCTCACCGCCGGACGCGAATCGGCGCCCTTCCTAGGGGATATCCCGCTGGGAAGGGCGCCGATTTGTTGAACGCTTATTCGAACCCGGATTCACCCCGCGAATCAGGCGTCGGCCGCGGCGGCTTCCTTCTCCGCGACGGCGTCCGGGTGGTGCTCGCCGGCGAATTCGCGGCCCAGCACCTCGTGCGCCGCGCGCAGGTGGTCCAGGCCGGTCTCGCCGTGCTCGGCGGCGTGGCCGTCGAGGGCGTTCAGGATGCGCTCCACGGGCTCGTGGTGGCCTTCCAGGCGCTGCTCGGCGTAGTAGGCGATACCCAGCTTCATGAACAGCTTCGCGCCGTGCCGGTGGGCGCTCCACTCCTCGGCTTCCTCAACCGCGCCCTCGAAGCTCTTCTCGGTGATTTCGAGGCACTTGGCTATGAAACTCATCGGTCTGCGACTCCTCGCGTCGAAACGGCGCCCATCGACACTATCGACGAGGCGTATGCGTGCTCCCCTACACGCCCCTGCCGTGACGGACAGAGTGCGGGTTAGCAGCGTATCGAGCTGAATGATAGCGGCAACTGCGAGAACGGGTTACGGCGATGTGCGTATGCGGGACTAGTACTGCGATAGGGGAAGCACTGTGGGTCCGTCACGCAAGCATCGGGTAATGAACGAGGTGCCATCCGCGCGGCGCTCGACGTGTCCGTGCCCCGAAAGGGGTCATAGCGGCGTTGAGGATCGTCGGCGTTGATAGGCTCCGATCCCATGCGCATCGTCATCGCCCACTGCACCGTCGACTACGCCGGACGGCTTTCCTCGCACCTCCCGGAGGCCAAGCGGCTGCTGATGGTGAAGAACGACGGCAGCGTCTCGATCCACGCCGACGACCGCGCGTACAAGCCGCTCAACTGGATGTCGCCGCCCTGCGTGCTCAAGGAGTCCGAGGGCGACGAGGACGGCCGCATCGTCTGGACGGTCACCAACAAGGCCGGCGAGCGCCTGGTGATCACGTTGCGCGACGTCGAGCTCGACGCCAGTCACGACCTCGGCGTGGACCCCGGCCTGCAGAAGGACGGCGTCGAGGCGCACCTGCAGGAGCTGCTCGCCGAGCAGATCGAGACCCTGGGCAGCGGCTGGACGCTGGTCCGCCGCGAGTACCCGACGGCCATCGGGCCGGTGGACATCATGGCGCGCGACTCCGACGGCGCCCACGTCGCGGTGGAGATCAAGCGGCGCGGCGAGATCGACGGGGTGGAGCAGTTGACGCGGTACCTGGAGCTGCTGAACCGCGACCCGCTGCTGGCGCCGGTGCGCGGGGTGTTCGCGGCGCAGGAGATCAAGCCGCAGGCGCGGGTGCTGGCGGCGGACCGGGGGATCGAGTGCGCGGTGCTGGACTATGAGGTGCTGCGGGGGATGGACGACCCGAGTTCGCGGTTGTTCTGAGGTCTCGGCGCGGTTTCTCGCTTCCCGCCGTCCCAAATTCATCCCAGGCTCTTGGCTGCGGCCGAGCGGGTGAATCAGGATATTGCCCAACGGGAACCAACACGGTGGGAGCGAGAATGCAACTCAGCAGAAGGTCACTGCTCGCGGGGACGGCGGCCGTCGTGGCCGCGCCGGCCACGCTCTGGCTGGCCGAGGGCTCGGCTCAGGCGGCCGCGAGCTATGACGTCGCGGTGTGCGAGCAGTACCGGAACCAGATCCAGATCTACTCATCGTCGACCGGTTGGGGCGCGCCGCACTGGGTATGGTCGCCCGGCGGGGGCGGCTGGTCCAACCTGTCGGACGTGAAGTTCCGCAGCACGGCGAAGTTCGGCGAGGTGGCGCTCGTCGCGGCCTCCGGCGGGAACGTCGGGATCGTGCGCAAGAACGCCTCGGGGACGCAGGGGACCGGCAGCCTGCTGTGGGAGGCGTCGCCGGGGTCCAATCCGCACGCGATCGAGCGGATCCCGAACGTCGGCGCGGTGGTCGCGGCCTCCTCCGGCGGGTACCTGCACGTCTACGGGCCGAGCTCGGTCAACGACCCGAGCACGTTGCAGCTGGTGCAGACCATCGACTTCCCGGGCGCGCACGGGCTCTGGTACGACGACGTGCGTCAGCGGTTCTGGGCCGTCGGGCAAGGAAGAGCGACGTCGTACGCGGTCAGCGGCAGCTATCGGAACACACGGCTGGTCGGCGGGGTCGACGTGTCGATCGGTGCGGGGAATCTGGGGCACAGCCTGGACGCCTCGTACAAGGACAGCGGCATTCTGCTGGTCAGCCACAGCACCGCGGTGATCGCGATCAACAAGACGACGCACGCGGTGAGCACTGTGCACGCCAACCACGCGGTGAAGTCGTTCAGCCAGCACTCCTCGGGGGAGGCGTTCTGGGTGCAGAGCACCGGGAAGACGTATCACGGGGACAGCCGGAACTGGGTGAACCCCGATGTGCAGTTCTTCAACGCCTCGGGCGCGCGGACGTTTACGCGCGGACTGTCTTATGGGGCGGAGTTCTATAAGGCTCGGCTGCACGCGGTCGGCTACCACTGACGGCGACAGGCGGGTCGCGGAAACCGGGAAACACCGACGGCTGGGGGCGCGGCGACGCAGCGCGCGCCCCCAGCCGTCGGCCGGAGTACGTCCACACCACGGCCACACCACCTCTGGGCAGGGAGGGGCGCGAGATGTTGGACATCGGTCGTGTGCTGATGTCGTTTTGAAAGCCCTTCGCCCCGACAGGTTAGAAGACCTCTGGGATGGGCCATGCCTCTAGGTGTATCCCCTACCGGGAGGAGTCCCCTGATATGTCCCTCGATGTTTCCCCGGATTTGCTTGACGCCGCGGAACGCGGCGAGGTGTCGGACGAGCAGTTCGCCGAGTGCGTCCGGGACTCGCTGCCTTACGCGTGGCGGATGGTCAGCGACTTGTCGACGCGCCTGCACGTGGACGGCACCGGCGAGGTCGGCTTCGTCGACAACACCACACCGCCACCGGACGAGCAGGCCCGGGGGCAGCTCCTCCGCGCACTGGCCAGCGACGCCATCCGCGGCTGCCTGGAGCGGCACTTCGGGGTGCGCCTGGCCTTCCAGAACTGCCACCGCGTCGCGGTGTTCCCAGCCGGCACGGACAAGGACTCCGAGGTGTACGGCAGATTCACCTCGGTCCGCGCCCAGCTTCTGAACCAGTCGCCACTCCTGCGCGACTGCTGAGCCGCGGGTCCCCGGAGCTGGTGGGGACGGTTCGGGCGCGGATGAGCCGTACTGATCACGGGCTGGTGCGGGCTCCCGAATCGAGGCCGGAGGACTTGCGAACGGCCGGTGGCGTCCCAGGGGGCAGGGGACGCCACCGGCTTTTCTGTGTCTTGCCGGTACCCGCGAACACGACCACGTGGTTCGTCGTGTCCGACCGGACCATGCGGGGTGTTGGTTCTGGGTCCCTCGCCGCGTCGGCGGGCGAAGCCAACCTGCCCGGTTTGGTGGTGTCCAGCCGGACGAGGCAGCACCACAGCAGGTGTGATGCGGCTTGACGCCACCAAACCGGGCTGGTTCCGTAAGGCGACGACGCGGCGAGGGGCACAGAACCTCGGTGACCACAAGCAGCGACCGCCAGCAGACAACGCGACGCAGGCAACAGCGTAAAGGAAGCCGACCAGTCGCGGACCGGCGCCAAACAGCAGGTCGCTCGGGTCGCCCCCTCGCTGTAGAGCGCCCGCCGGAGGCCTCAAGGTGCCCACCACGCCCGACGATTGCCGCCTACGCCATGCGCAGTGACTCGGACCGGCGCGTGGTTGTGGACACGAAAACCGCCAGCCGCCAGCACACTCGCCCACCGACCCGAACCACCGCGCGATCGTGCCCCCGAAAACCGCCAGCCGCCACCGCAACCCGCGGCACACCACCGAACCGCGCCACCCCGCGAGCCCATCAAACCATCCGCGAAGCCATAAAAATCGCCCGCAAACCGCAGAAACACCGCACCCGAAACCCTCAGCCCCCACGCAGCACCGGCAGCACCGCCTCCCCCAGCGCCCTGATATTCCCCAGCGTATGCTCAGGCCCCCCGCCCTCGACGAACAGCAAGAAGCGCTCGATCCCCGTAGCCTCCCGCGCCTCCAGAATGCGCTCCGCACAGTACGACGCCGGACCGACCGGGTGGATCCTCGTCAGAAACTCGGCATAGTCGTCCGCATCGCGTGCCGGCGGCGTCGTTCCGTCGAACCGCACGTACCCCGCCAGCCCTGGCCGCAGCCATGGCGGCATCGTCTGTCGCAGGAGCCTGACCCCGCCACCGCGCGACTCCGCGACCTGCGCGACGACCGCCGAAGCGTGCGGCGCCGAAGCGTGCGGCGCCGCAGCTCCGTACGCCCGAACCATCGCCGCCTTCTCCGCATCATCGGCATGCATCCCGAGCAGCATGGGTAATCGGCGCCCGGCCGCCATCCCGACCGTCTCAGGGGACGTACACGCCACCAGCATCGGCGGCCGTCCGCGCGGCACCACCGAGACCTCCCGAAAGCGGTGGAACTCCCCGTCGTACGAAACAGTGTCCTGCGAACCCCACGCGCACAGCACGTCCAGCGCCTCGGCGAACGACCGGCGGGACAGCCCCTCCATCCCGGTCCCGAACACCTCCAGGTCCACCCACGGGCCGCCGCGTCCCACGCCGAGCGTGAAGCGGCCGCCGGTGAGCACGTCCAGCATCGCCGCCTGCTCCGCCACCGCGACCGGGTGTGCCGTGCTCAGCACCGTCACGGCGGTGCCGATCCCGATGCTCCGGGTGCGGCCGGCCAGGAGAGCGGCGAAAGTGAGAGCTGAAGGGCAGGTGCCGTAGGGCATGAAGTGGTGCTCGGCCATGAAGACGTCGTCGAAGCCGGCGTCCTCGGCGGCGGTGCCGTAGTTCAGTGCCGTGCGCAGCGTCTGCTCCGGCGAGATGCCCGGAAAGCCCGCTGCCAACAGAAAAACGCCGATGCGCATGGGTACCAGTGTGTAACCCATGTGGGGACTCTCACAGGCAAGAAGGTGCTGTCAGAACGGGGGTGTCGCGTAGATACTGGCCAGTAACCGCAGACTCCATCCCTCTAGTAGCTGCGAGTCACCGAAACTCAAGGAGACGGATACCCATGCCCCGCGAGTTCACCACCATCGGCGTCGTCGGCCTGGGCACGATGGGCGCCGGCATCGCCGAAGTCATGGCCCGCAACGGGATCAAGGTCATCGGGGTCGAGGTCGACGACGCCGGGCTGGCCCGGGGCCGGGGCCACCTGCAGTCCTCCGTGGCGCGCGCGGTCAAGCGCGGGAAGCTGACCGACGCCGAGGCCGCGGAGCTGCAGGACCGCGTCACGTTCAGCACCAGCCTGGACGACCTGGCCGCCGCCGAGCTGGTCGTCGAGGCGGTGCCGGAGGACCTGGCGCTCAAGCGTTCGGTCTTCCAGCGGCTGGACGCCGTCTGTCCGCCGGAGACGGTGCTGGCCACCAACACCTCGGCGCTGTCGGTGACCGAGATCTCGGTGGCGACCGCACGCCCCTCGCGCGTGGTCGGCGTGCACTTCTTCAACCCGGCCACGGTCATGAAGCTGGCCGAGGTGGTGCGCACGGTGGTCACCGACCCCGAGGTGGTCGACGACGTCGAGGCGCTGGTGCGCCGGCTCGGCAAGGACGACGTCACCTGCGGCGACCGGGCCGGCTTCATCGCCAACGCGCTGCTGTTCGGCTACCTGAACCACGCGGTGGCGATGTACGAGCAGAAGTACGCCACCCGCGAGGACATCGACACCGCCATGAAGCTCGGCTGCGGTCTGCCGATGGGCCCGCTGGCGCTCCTGGACCTGATCGGGATCGACACCGCCTACGAGATCCTGGACACGATGTACCGGCAGTCGCGCGACCGGCTGCACGCCCCGGCGCCGATCCTGAAGCAGATGGCGACCGCGGGGCTGCTCGGGCGCAAGACCGGCCGCGGGTTCTACACGTATGAGGGCGCTGACTCGCCGGTGGTGGTCGACGACGAGCAGACCCCGGGCGCCGGCGGCCCGGGCCGGCACGGCGACCAGGTCCGCGAGGTGCGGCGGATCGGCGTCGTCGGCTCCGGCACGATGGCCAACGGCATCGCAGAGGTCTGTGTCAAGGCCGGCTACGAGACCGTGCTGGTCGCCAGGTCCTCGGCCAAGGTGGACGCCGCGCGCGCGGCGATCGCGCGCTCGCTGGAGAAGGCGGTGCAGCGCGGCAAGCTGGCCGAGCCGGACCGGGACGCCGCGCTGGCCCGGCTGCACGGCGCCGTCGACCTGGCCGAGCTCTCCGACTGCGACCTGGTCGTCGAGGCGGTCGTGGAGGACGTCGAGGTCAAGCGCGCGCTGTTCGCCAACTTCGACGAGCTGTGCAAGCCCGGCGCGATCCTGGCCACCACGACCTCCTCGCTGCCGGTCATCGAGTGCGCGATGGCCACGCGGCGCCCGGCCGACGTGGTCGGCGTGCACTTTTTCAACCCGGCGCCGGTGATGAAGCTGGTCGAGGTGGTGCGCACGGTGACGACCGCGGACGACGTGGTCGCCACCGTCCACGCGGTGTGCGAGAAGCTGGGCAAGGTCGCGGTGGACTGCGGCGACCGCGCGGGCTTCATCGTGAACGCGCTGCTGTTCCCGTACCTGAACGACGCCGTGAAGATGCTGGAAGCGCACTACGCGACCGCCGACGACATCGACACCGCGATGAAGCGCGGCTGCGGATACCCGATGGGGCCGTTCGAACTGCTGGACGTCGTGGGCCTGGACGTCTCGCTGGCCATCCAGCGCGTGCTGTACCTGGAGTTCCGCGAGCCCGGGTTCGCCCCGGCGCCGCTGCTGGAACACCTGGTGACCGCGGGATACCTGGGACGCAAGGCAGGGCGCGGGTTCCGGGACTACAGCTCCCGCTGACCCGGTCGGCGCCGAATATCCGGTTGACATGGGACCCGCACGGCCGAGCACGGCGCGCGCTCTGATTACCCTTGTGTCATGAGCCCGCGCCGCCGCCCGCCCCGCCGCTCCGACGTCCCCGACGACGAGCAGGACGGCGCGTCCGCGCGGATGGCCTCGCGGGTCCTGGGCTACGACCGGATCGAGTCCGGGCCCGACGGCCGGGACTGGGCCGTGCGTGGCATCCGGGGACAGGCGGCGCAGAAGGTGTACCGGTGCCCCGGGTGCGACCAGGAGATCCGCGCCGGGGTGCCGCACGTCGTGGCCTGGCCGAAGGACCTCGGCCAGGGCATCCACGACCGGCGGCACTGGCACACGCCCTGCTGGAACGCGCGTTCGCGGCGCCGCGCCAGATAGCGCGGCGCGCGGCGTCGCCGTCCGAGGTAACGCTTCGACAAAGTCAGGGCGCGGACACGCCGTTGTCGTGGCGCGGGGCGCACTGACCCGCGATCATTTCCGCCATGGACCGCACATTCGAGGAACTGATCGCGGAGGCCGACGCGGTCGACGTCAGCGGCTGGGACTTCTCCTGGCTCGACGGCCGCGCCACCGAGGAGCGCCCGCCCTGGGGCTACCAGCGGCAGATGGGTGAGCGCATCGGCCGCGCGCACCTGCACCTGGACATCCAGACCGGCGGCGGCGAGGTGCTGGCCGGGGTGCCGCAGCGCGCGTCCGGCGCCACGGTCGCCACCGAGGGCTGGCCGCCGAACATCGCGGTCGCGCAGGCGAACCTGCGGGCCAAGGGCGTGGTCATCGTCGCCGACGAGGACGAGCCGCCGCTGCCGTTCGCCGACGGCAGCTTCGACCTGGTCACCAGTCGGCACCCGGTGATGGCGCACTGGCGGGAGATCGCCCGCGTGCTGGCCCCCGGCGGCACCTACTTCTCGCAGCACATCGGTCCGGACAGCGGCCACGAGGTCTACGAGTGGTTCCTCGGTCCCAAGCCCACCGGCAAGAGCTTCCGCGAGCCGGCCCTGGCGCGTCAGGAGGTGGCCAAGAACGGGCTCGAACTCGTGAGCCTGCAGGAGGCCGAGCTGAAGATGGAGTTCTTCGACGTCGGCGCGATGGTCTACTTCCTGCGCAAGGTGATCTGGTTCGTTCCGGACTTCACCGTCGAGAAGTACCGCGACGACCTGGTGCGCCTGCACGAGCACATCGAGCGCGAGGGGTCGTTCGTGGGGTACTCGCGGCGGTTCCTGATCGAGGCTCGCAAGCCCGAGGCCTGAGATCCCCTATAGTCCCCGGCATGACCGCACTCACGGGGGCCTCACGAGTCTTCTCCCGGTCGGATCTGATCCTGTTCGGCCTGACCGGGCTCGCGGTTCTGGGCTCGGCACTCGTGACGTCCGGCTCCCTGGCCCCGTTCCTGATCACGGCGGTCGCCGTCACGCTGGTGGCGGCGATGGTCGGACGCGCGGTGGACCACCTGGCCGACCGGCTCGGTGCCGGGGCGGTCGGCGTGCTGCAGGGGGCGCTGGGGAACCTGCCGGAGCTGTTCGTGTCCGTCTTCGCGCTGCGGGCCGGGCTGACCACGGTGGTGAGCTCGGCGATCATCGGCTCGATCATGGCGAACCTGCTGCTGGTCCTGGGGCTCTCGTTCGTGGTGGGCAGCGCGCGGCACGGCGTCCTGCGGTTCTCGATCCAGCGAGCCCGGCTCATCATGGGCCTGATGATCCTGTCTGTGGCCTCGATGCTGATCCCCAGCCTCGCCGCCTACATCCACTCCCCGGCCGCCGGGCACGAGGTCGCGCTGGCGCGGGTCACGGCGGTGGTGCTGCTGGCGGTCTTCGCGCTGTCGATCCCGGTGAGCCTGCGGCGCGATCTGGAGCCGACCGCCGCCGAGGAGGCCGCGGAGGTGAAGCAGGAGATCGACGCGGACAATCCGTGGCCGCTGTGGCTGGCGGTCGGGGTCCTGGTCGTGGCCGCCATGGGCGCCGCCTACGTCTCGGACCAGTTCGTCAATGCCCTGACCCCGGCGATGCACTCCCTGCACATCTCGCAGGCCTTCTCCGGCCTGGTGATCGTGGCGCTGGCCGGCAACGCCGTGGAGAACGCGGTCGGAGTGAAGCTGGCGTGGCAGAACCGCACCGACCACGCGTTGTCGGTGGTGCTGAACAGTCCGCTGCAGATCGCGCTGGTGCTCGCCCCGGCGCTGGTGCTGCTGTCGCCGGTGATCGGCGGTCCGGCGTTCACGCTGGTGTTCAACCCGATGCTGGTCACGACGGTCGGGATCGCGACGGTGGCGGTGCTCTACCTGATCTCGGACGGGGAGTCCGACTGGTTGGAGGGCTCGGCGATGATCGGGCTTTACGTCTTGATCGCGACGGCTTTCTGGTGGGGGTGAGGTGGTCGATCGCCCCACCCCCGGGGGTTGACGATTCTCAGGCGTCGCGCCGCTTCAGCATCCACTCGGCGGCGACCAACAACAGTGCGGTCCACAGCGCGAAGACTCCGTAGCCCTGCCAGGCGGACAGCAGGTCCTTCGGTCCCGGTGCCGACTGGGCGACCAGGTGCCCGGCCTCAGTCGGCAGGTACGCGTGAATGTGCTTGCCCACCGAACCCGGCAGGAGCTGTGCCAGCGGTGCCAGCACCAGCACGAAGCCGATGACGCCGGTGATGGCGCCCGCGGTGTGCCGGATCAGGGCGCCGATCGCCATCGCGAACAGGCCGAGCATCGTCAGGTAGAGGCCGGCTCCGACCAGGGCGCGCAGGACGCCCTTGTCGCCCAGGCTCACCTGGACCTTGCTGTGCAGGATCGGGGCCGCGATGAAGAACGCCCCGAAGGACACGATCTCGGTGACCACGAACGTCACCACGGCGAAGACCACCGACTTGGCCGCGAGCATCGGAGTGCGTCTCGGCACGGCGAGCAGAGAAGCCCGGATCATGCCGGTGGAGTACTCCGAAGTGATCACCATCACGCCCAGGACGCAGATCGCCAGCTGGCCCAGGAAGAAGCCGGAGCCGAGGATGTTACCGGTCGGGTCGCGCAGCCACGAGGCCTTCTGGTCGGGGTCCGCCTTGTCCCAGCTGTTCACCGTCAACGCCGTGATCAGCGCGGCCAGGCCGAGCGCCAGGACCACGAAGGCGAGCAGCGACCACACCGTCGAGCGCACGCTGCGGAACTTCGTCCACTCCATCGCCAGCAGGCGCGGGAACGCGGCGCCCGAGCTGCGGCCCTCGTTCGCGGAGACCGGGCCGGCCGGGCCGGTCGGGCCGGTCGGGCCGCCCGGGGTGGCGGCGCCGGTGGTCGTGGCGGTCATTCGGCGACCTCGCTCTCGGAAGTCTGATCGGTCGCGGCGGCCGGCGGCGTGCCCTGCGCCTGGACCGGGACGCCGTCAGCATGCTGATCCGTTCCGACGTGGTACTCGACAGAGCCGCGCGTCAGCTCCATGAACGCCTCCTCCAGCGAGGCCCGTTGCGGGGTGAGTTCGTGCAGGACGACGCGCGCCGCGGCCGCCTTCTCGCCGATCTCGGCGGCCTCCATGCCGCGGACGATCAGGGCGCCGTCGTCGGCGGTGGCCACCGTGACCGCACCTTCGCCTTCGCCGGAGCCGTCGCTTTGCGCCGGGACGGCGGCCCGCTCCAATTCCTTGGCCAGTTGCGCCGGCTGCGGGGTGCGGACCAGGACCGAGCGCTCGGAGGAGCGCGCGATGAACGCGTCCACCGACTCGTCCGCGATCAGCTGCCCGCGCCCGATCACCACCAGGTGGTCGGCGGTCTGCGCCATCTCGCTCATCAGGTGCGAGGAGACGAAGATGGTCTTGCCCGCGGCGGCCAGCGACTTCATCAGGTTCCTGATCCAGAGCACGCCCTCCGGGTCCAGCCCGTTGACCGGCTCGTCCAGGATCAGCACCTGCGGGTCGCCGAGCAGCGCGGCGGCGATGCCCAGGCGCTGGCCCATGCCCAGCGAGAAGCCCCCGGCCCGCTTGCGTGCCACCTCGGTCAGGCCGACCAGGGCCAGCGCCTCGTCCACGCGCTTGCGCGGCAGGCCCTGGCTCTGCGCCAGGCACCACAGGTGGTTGTAGGCGGAGCGGCCGGTGTGGACGGCGCGCGCCTCCAGCAGTGCTCCCACTTTGCGCAGCGGTTCGCGCAGGTCCGCGTACGGGACCCCGTCGATGGTGGCGGTGCCCGACTGCGGGCGGTCCAAGCCCAGGATCAGTCGCATCGTGGTGGACTTGCCGGCCCCGTTCGGGCCCAGGAAGCCCGTGATGTGGCCCGGTTCCACGGCGAACGTCAAGTGGTCCACGGCGACTTTGTCGCCGTACCGCTTGGACAGGTCGTGCACTTCGATCACGGCGGCCCCCTCAGACAGCACGAGACGGAGCCAGCGTGCCCTGGCTCCGTGTCGAAGCTTACGGAAAAGGTCTGGAGATGCAGCCCCTAAGCGTCCCTGCTGCGCATCACGATCGCGCCACCGATCAACGCGATGGCCGCATAGGCCGCGAACACCCCGAATCCGGCCCAGGGCGAGAGCATGTCGGTCTGTGGCTTGGTCGTGATGATCTGCAGCCCGGCGTTGAACGGGATCCACTTGCCGATGTCGTGCTTCCAGTTGCCCGGCAGGAACTGCACCAGGATGAACAGGATGAACAGCAGGCCGACCCCGGTGGTGATGGCGCCGGCCGTGTGCCGCAGCAGGGCGCCGAGGCCGAACGCCAGCAGGGCGGTGACGGCCATGTACAGGCCGCCGCCGATCACCGCGCGCAGCACGCCGGGGTCGGACAGGCTGACCTGGATGTGGTGCCCGGAGTAGATGGCCGAGGCGATGAAGAACGACGCGAACGAGCAGATCAGCCCGATCACCAGCGCCACGGCCGCGACGATCACGGCCTTGGCCCACAGCAGCGTGCCGCGCCGCGGCTGGCTGGTCAGCGAGGTGCGGATCATGCCGGTGCTGTACTCGGCGGTGATCGCCATCGCGCCGAACACCACGATCACCAGCTGCCCGAAGAACAGGCCGGACATCGAGTTCGCGGTCAGGTCGTCGTCCGGGGAGGGGTGGCTGGAGGAGCCCGCGGCGATCAGCGACCCCAGGCCGATGGTGATGACCGCGGTGATCAGCAGCGTCCAGAAGGTGGAGCGGACGGTGCGGATCTTCGTCCACTCCGAGCGCAGGGCGGTGCCGAACGTGGCCTTCGCCTGCGGGAAGGGGTCGGGGCCGGCGAAGGCCGGCTGCTGGTATTGCTGGTATTGCTGGTTCGGGGCGAAGCCGGGCCCGCCCTGCGGGGCGTACTGGTTCGGCTGGCCGGGCTGACCCGGCTGCCCGGGCACGCCGTACTGGCCACCGAAGTTCGGGTTCTGCGGTACCTGCTGGCCCGGGGCGGCGTATCCGGGATGCTGCGGCTGCCCGATCTGCGAGGGGGTGCTCATCTCAACGGGCTCCGATCATCTGGCCGGGGGCGGCGTACGGGTTCTGCGGTCCGCCCGGTCCGCCCGGTGCGCCGGGTCCGCCGGGCGCACCGGGACCGCCGGGGCCCTGCTGTCCGACGCCGACCGCGCGGTACTCCACGTCGTCCTTGGTCATCTCCATGAAGGCCTCTTCCAGCGAGGCCTGGTGCGGCGCGAGCTCGTGCACCCGGATCTGGTTGTCGTAGGCCAGGTCGCCGATCTGCTGCGGGCTGGCACCGCGCACCGTGATCAGGCCGCTGGCGTCGTTGGTCACCCGCGCGCCGTTGCCCGCGAGCAGCTGCATCAGCTTCATCGGGTCCGGGGTGCGCACCGTGACGGTCTGCTCGGAGTTGCGCTCGATGAACTCCTTCACCGAGCAGTCCGCCTGCAGCTTGCCGCGGCCGATCACGATCAGGTGGTCGGCGGTGTGCTCCATCTCGGACATCAGGTGCGAGGAGACGAAGACCGTCCGGCCCTCGGAGGCCAGCTTGCGCATGAACTCACGGATCCAGCGGATGCCGTCCGGGTCCAGGCCGTTGACCGGCTCGTCGAACATCAGCACCCGGGGGTCGCCGAGCAGGGCGGCGGCGATCCCCAGCCGCTGGCCCATGCCCAGGGAGAAGCCGCCGGAGCGCTTCTTGGCGACCTCGCGCAGCCCGGTCAGCTCCAGCACCTCGTCGACCCGGCGGGCCGGCAGGTGGTTGGACTGCGCCAGGCACAGCAGGTGGTTGTAGGCGGTGCGGCCGCCGTGGATGGCCTTGGCGTCCAGCAACGCGCCGACCTCGCGCATCGGGGCCACGGCCTTGACGTAGGGGCGGCCGTTGACGGTGACCGTGCCGGACGACGGCGCGTCCAGCCCCAGGATCATCCGCATGGTCGTCGACTTTCCGGCGCCGTTCGGACCGAGGAAGCCGGTCACCACCCCCGGACGCACGGTGAACGTCAAGCCGTCTACGGCTTTCTTGTCGCCGTACTGCTTGGTGAGCCCTGTAGCTTCGATCATGCGATAGACCGTATCGGGGTTGAGGTGGGTCCGTCGTCGGCCTTAGGTCTTTCGTTGCCGGGTCCGGTATTAGCCCTTAGTAGGGGGCGGTACCGTGGATCACGATGAGCACCGAGATCCGCGCCACCACGATCCTGCCGGCCGAGCGCAGGCCGGTGACCCTGACCACCGCCGACGGCCTGGAGCTGGTCGGCGAGCTGGCGCTGCCGCCGGGCGGCCGCACGCCGGCCGGGACCCTGGTCACGCTGCACCCGCTGCCGACGCACGGCGGCTTCATGGACAGCCACGTCTACCGCAAGGCCGCCTGGCGGCTTCCGGCGCTGGCGGACCTGGCGGTGCTGCGCTTCAACACCCGCGGCACGGTCTCGCCGGCCGGCCGGAGCCAGGGCGAGTTCGACGAGGCGGTCGGGGAGCGGTTCGACGTGCAGGCCGCGATCGAGTTCGCGGACTTCGAGGACCTGCCGAACCGGTGGCTGGTCGGCTGGTCGTTCGGGACCGATCTGGCGCTGATGTACGGCGACGATCCGACGGTGGACGGCTTGATCCTGCTCTCGCCGCCGCTGCGGTATTCGCGGCCGGAGGATCTGGACCGGTGGGCGGCGTCCGGGAAACCGGTCGTGGTGCTGGTGCCGGAGTTCGACGACTATCTGCGGCCTGATGAGGCTCGTGAGCGGTTCGCGCGCATTCCCCAGGCTGAGGTGATCGGCGTGGACGGCGCGAAGCATCTGTGGGTGGGGGAGAAGTACGTCCAGCGTGTGCACAACGAGATCGTGAAGCGGGTGAATCCGGCGGCGTATCCGCTGGCGACGACGTGGGACGGGGAGTTCGAGACGTTCGCCGAGTAGCGGATATTCGGTTGGCTTGGACGGCCCCGGTCGTGAGTATCGAGGCATGGACGAATCACGCCAACGCCAGGCTGCCGACCGAGGGTCGGGAAGCGCCGATCCGCAGATCATCCAGTGTTACAGCCACGGTCGCGTGGTACAGATGCCGTCGTTGCGTGGCCGCAGCCAGGACCTGCGCGACCGGCTGCTGAAGCACATCGCCTCCCGGGCCTTCGAGCCGGGGCGTGCTTACAACGAGCAGGAAGTCAACGCGGCGCTGATGCCGGTCTTCGACGACTACGTCGCGCTGCGCCGCTACCTCGTCGAGAGCCGGCACCTCATACGGGATCAGGCTGGACGGGAGTATCGGCTTCCGGTCCCGGCGTAGGCGGGGCGCTCGGCGGCGCGGCGTCCGGATCCCGGTCCTGCGCCGGCAGCACGACCTGCCGCACGATCACCAGCAGCCCGGCGGTCAGCGGGATGAACAGCAGCGCGCCGGAGACGCCCAGGATGGTGTAGCCGGCCAGGGCCGCTATCACCGCGACCGCCGGCGGCAGGTCGACGGTCCGGGACATCACGCGCGGGTAGATCAGGTAGTTTTCGAGCTGCTGGTAGAGGACGAAGAAGATCAGGGCCGCGAGCGCCTTGAACGGGGAGTCCAGCAGCAGGATCACGGCGCAGGCGATGAACGCGCCGAAGGTGGCCCCGATGATGGGGATCAGGTCGGTGAGGCCGACGAGCAGCGCCAGCGGCAGCGCGAAGCGCACGCCGATCACGGACATCGTGAGCCAGCTGGCGAGCGTGGCGCAGGTGGAGACGACCAGGGCGCCGGAGACGTAGCCGCCGACCCGGTTCAGGACCCGGTCGGTGAGGTCCGCGGCGCGCTCCCGGCGGGAACGCGGGACGAGCTTGAGCCCGCCGGAGGTCATGGCCGGCAGCGAGCCCAGGAAGTACAGCGTCAGCATCAGGATCGTGAACGCCTTGAAGACGCTGGTGAGCACCGCCTTGCCGAAGCCGAAGGCGCCGCCGGCCAGCGTCTTGGTGGTATCGGCGGTGCTGAACCAGTTCTGCAGCTTCGTGATGATGTGGTACTTCTTGTCCAGCCGCTGGATCGTGGAGTTCTCCTGGAGCTTCTTCAGCCCGTCGGGGACGCCGTTGTGCACCAGCGACGAGGTCTGATCCGCCAGCGGCTTGGCGATGACGAAGATGAAGCCGGCGAACAGGGCCAGCGCGGCGAGGGCGACTATCGTCACGGCCCAGCGCCGGTGGAAGCCCCGGGACGTGAGCATCTCCACGAACGGGTTGAGGCCGGCGGCCAGCACCAGCGCCATGGTGATCATGACGATGATGTCGATGACGTTGGTCAGGGTCTTGCCCAGGTAGTAGGCGCCCAGCACGCCGAACCCGCCGACGAGACCGATCGCGAAGGGCGGGGTCCGCGTCAGGGCCGGCCTGAACGCCGACGCGCCCGACGAGCTTGACGAGCCCGACGCCTCCGACGCGCCCTGCGCGCCTGGCGTGCCTGGCGCACTGCTGGCGGGCTCGGCGGGACCCTCATCGGCGGCGGTCATGGAGCGAGTTTAGATGAGCCGCGCGTCGCGGCGCCGACGGCGGAGCGGGGGCGGCGTGCTGGGGGCTGATGTTCGGCGGGGGTTGGGGCGGTGTTGGGGTTGCGCGGTCCCCGCGCGACTTTTCGAGCGCCGGGCAACTCTCCCGGACATCCGCCGGGTCTGCATGGTCGGAAGGAGGTGCCGATGAGAGTCGAGGACGAAGCAGAGTTCCGCGAGTATGTGACCGGTCGCTGGACCTGGCTGGTGCAGGCCGCGGTGCTGCTCACGGGGGACGCCGGGCACGCCGAGGACCTGGCGCAGACGGCTCTGGTGCGGGTGTTCGCCTCGTGGTCGCGGGTGCGCGGCGCGGAGAACATGGACGCCTACACCATGAGGATCCTGATCAACCAGAACAAGAACCGCTTCCGGAGGCGGCGGGTTGTGGAGGACCTGACGGCTGCGCCGCCCGAGCGCGGGGGCGGCGACGCGACCTCGCGGGTCGATCAGCGGGCCGGGCTGCTGGCCGCGCTGGCGTCGCTCCCCAAGCGGCAGCGGGAAGTCGTGGTGCTGCGGTACTGGGAGGACTACAGCGAAGCGCAGACGGCGCAGATCCTCGGCTGTTCGGTCGGCACCGTGAAGAGCCAGGCCTCGAAGGCGCTGGCGAAGCTGCGGACGCACGCCTCGGTGCTGGCGTCGCGCTGACTCACACCGACCAACCCACCCAACCGGACACCATTCACAGAAGACGGGACACCATGCAGGAAGATTTCGACGGCTCCGCGCTGCGCGAGCTGCTCACCCCCGCGGTCGCCGACCGCGGCCGGACCTCGGCGCCGACCGACGCCATCGTCATCGCCGGACGCCGGCGCGTCGTCGGGCGGCGCAGCGCCGTCGCGGGCGGGGCGCTGGTGATCGTCGCCGCGGTGCCGCTGGCCGCCACGGCGATCGCCGCGGGGCCCGACAAGGCGGCCGTGACGAGCGCGACCGGTAAGACGGGCTCGGGCACTGGTACTGGCACAGGCTCGGGCGGCAAGGGCACCACTCCCGGTGTCGTCGCCCCATCGCGCACCGACGCCAAGACGAAGGCGGAGGCAGAGAACAAGGCCCACGAAAGCGCCCCTCCGGCCAAGACGAACCGGGCCGGCTCCCTGCCGACCCACCCGACGCTCCTCGGATCCGGCGTGATCGAGGGCAAGCACTGGTCGATCTCCGGCGTGGCATCCGGCGGCAACAACGCCCTGACCGCGAACGACCAGTGCCTCAAGCTCATCGTCAGCGAGGACGGCCGGATGCCCGACCCGAGTCTCGGCGACCGCCTGCTCTACTGCCTTCCGGGCTCCGCGCCTGGGAACTACATGCTGGAGGAGATGCAGTACGACATCCAGGGCGGCGCCGGGAACGTGGCCATCGGCACCGTGCGGGCCGACGTCGTGAAGATCGTCGCCCGCGTCGGCGGCGCGGCGCCGCTCACCATCGCCACCGTGCCGGCGCCCGGTGCCCCGGACTCGGCGATCTTCCTCATCCCGGCGTCGGGGATCACCCCGTCCATCGCCTTCGACGAGTACGACGCGCAGGGCGTGAAGATCGGCAGCTGGGACAACTCGGCGCCGAACCCCACGAAGCACTGAGGCGAGCACCGACCTGACACCGGCACGAAAAAGCGCCCCGGACCCACCCAGAGGGTCCGGGGCGCGCTCGTGAGATCAGCGAGAGGAGCTCGGGGGACGAGGTGCGCCAGCCTGTCGCGGCACGCAGACCTCAAGCGAACCGGCTCCGGCAACCTGCTCGGCACCGCCGGGCAAGTCATGCCGACCGCCGCGCCGCTGCCCGATTCAGCCAAGCCTCAGCCGCGAACCAGCGCCGGCGGTCTGCCGGGCCCAGCCGAGCCAGATCTCCCCGCCCCCAACCGCGAACCAGCCCCGCCGATCACTCGGCGGGGCTGCCGGTCGTGCCTCAGCGCTAGCGCTGCGCCGGGATCGAAGCCTCGTCGGCCGCCTCCAGCTCGTCCTCGGCCTCGCCGAGGGCGGCCAGGGCGTTGACGTTCACCGCGCCGCCGGTCAGGGTGGCCAGCATCTCGCGCACGTTGTGGAGCTGCGCGTTGATGCTGTCGCGGCGGTGGGTCAGGGCCGCGAGCTCGCGCTCGGCCTCGCTGCGGATGCGGTCGGTCTTGCTGCGGGCGTCGGCGATGATGTCGTCGGCCTGGCGCTGCGCGGTCTCGATCGTCGAGCGGGCGCGACGCTCGGCGTCGGTGCGCATCTTCTCCGCCTCCAGGCGGAGCTGCTCGGCGCGGTTCTCGATCTCGGCGAGGCGCTTCTCGGCCTTGGCCTGGCGGGCCGCCAGGTCGCGCTCGGACTGCTCGCGGCGCTTGGCCAGCTTGGTCTCGAAGTCGGTCGCGGCCGCCGCGGCCTTGGCGCGGGTCTCCTCGAAGAGCGCCTCGGCCTCCTCGCGCTTGGTCGCCGCGTCCTTGGCGGCGGTGGCGCGGACCTGGTTGGCGTCGTCCTTGGCCTTCTCGACGATCCGCACGGCCTCCTCGTCCGCCTTGGCCTTGCGGTCCTTGGCGTACTGCTCGGCGTCGGTGCGGACCTTCATCGCGGCCTGGTCGGCGAGCTCGCGGTGCGCGTCGGCGGCGCGGCGGGCCTCCTCGCGCAGGTCCTTCGCCTCTTCCTCGGCCAGGCGCAGGATCTTCTCCACGCGCGCGCCGAGACCGGCGTAGCTGGGCTCGCTGTCGGCGAGCTGCGCCTGCACCGTCTGGTTCTCCAGGTGGAGTTCCTCGATGCGCTTCTCCATGGAGGAAGAACGCGAATGCGCCGCGTCCCGCTCGGCGATCAGCTTGGTGATTCGGTCGTTGACCTGGACCGGGTCGTACCCGCGGCGCACTTGCTCGAAGCCGTGCGGCGAATGCATGTCGCTCATGAGATCCCTGTCGCGATTCACTGGCCCGCGTCGGGCCGGGGGTGAGTGAACAATCTACAAGTGGCGGTGAAGGTGTATGTACCGAAGGAGGTGGTGTAGGGGAATCCTGGCACGAAACGCGCCTCGCTTCGACCGGGTGCCGCGTAATCGAACAAACGGACTCGCCAAACCCGCCCTATCGAGTGCACTAGACGATCATGATTCACGGGCCGTGGGCAAGAACCTGCGGCGAGTCATGATGCAGCGGCGGCGTCGGAACGCACACGATGTGTCTCAGTCCTCCGACGGCGGCCCGACGGGGACGGAGACCGATGTCGCCAGCGCGTCCAGCACGCCGTGCACCCGCGACATCTCGGCCTTGATCTCCTGCTTGCGCACTTCGATCTCCTCGACCTCGCGCTTGGCGTCCGCCCGCAACTGCTCGGTCTCTTCCTTCGCCTGCGACACCAGCTGCTCGGCCAGCTCCCGCGCCTCCGCGACCGTCTCAGCAGCCTGCTTCCGCGCCGTCGCGAGTGCCGTCTCGGCCTCGGAGTTCGCCTGCTCCCGGGTCTCCAGCGCCTTCTTGTCGGCGGCTTCCAGCACGCCGTCCGCGGTCCGCCTTATGCGCTCGACGTCCGCCTTGGCCCCCGAGGTGACGCGCTCGGCGTCGTTCTCGGCGGTCGTGGTGACGCGCGCGGCCTCCTCGCGGGCGGCGGCCAGCATCCGGTCGACCTCGTTCTCGCTGTCCGCGCGCACCTTGACGGCCTCCGAGCGCGCCATCGCGACCAGCTTGTCCGCGTCCCGGCCGGAGGCCTCCAGCTTGCGGCCGGCCTCCTCGCGGGCGTCGCTGCGGATCTTGTCGGCGTCCGCCCGCGCCGCCTCGGCGCTCGCCGCCGACTCGTGGTGGATGCGCTCGGACTCCGACTTCGCGGCCTTCACCATGGTGTCCGACTTGGTGCGGGCCTCGGCCAGCGCGGCCTCGGCCTCGGCACGCATCGCGGCGGCGTCCCGGCGCGCCTCGGCCCGGACCTGCACCGCCTCCTCGGCGGCCTCCACCCCGAGCACCGCGGCAGCCGCCTCGGCCTCGCCGCGGATCCGCTCGGCGTCGGCGATCTGCCGGTCCGCGGCGGCCTGCGCCTCTTCCACTATCCCGGCGACCTCGGCGCGCACGGCCGCGGCGTAGCGCGTGCCCTCCTCGCCGATCTTGCGCGCCTCGGCCTGCGCGGCCTCCATGGCCTCGTTCCCGGCGGCCTCGGCGGCCTGCCGGGTCTGCGCGGCGTAGGAGTCGGCCTCGGCACGCGTGACCTCCGCGGCCCGGTCGGAGTCGGCCTTGGTCTTGGCCGCGTACGCCTCGGTCTCGGCGCGCAGCGCGTTCGCGTAGTCGTCGGCGGCGACGCGGACGACCTCGCCGGCGCGCTCCGCGTCGGCCTTCGTCTTCGCCGAGTAGACGTCGGCCGCCGCACGCGTGGTGTGCGAGTACTTCTCCGCCTCGGCCCGCACCTCGTCGGCGGCCCGGTCGGAGTCGGCCTTGGTCTGCGCCGCGTACGCGTCCGCCTCGCCGCGCACCCCGGCCGAGTAGTTCTCGGTCTCGATCCGCAGGTTCTCGGCGGCCTGCTCGGCGTCGGCCTTCGTCTTGGCGGCGTAGGCGTCGGCCTCGCCGCACACCCCGGCAGAGTAGTTCTCGGTCTCGGCGCGCAGGTTTTCGGCGGCCTGCTCGGCGTCAGCCTTGATCTTCGCGGCGTAGGCGTCCGCCTCGGACCGCACGCCCACGGAGTAGTTCTCGGTCTCGATCCGCAGGTTCTCGGCGACCTGCTCGGAGTCCGCCTTCGTCTTCGACGCGTACGCGTCCGCCTCGGCCCGCACGCCGACCGAGTAGTTCTCGGTCTCGACCCGCAGCCTGTCGGCCGCGTGCTCGGCGTCGGCCTTGGTCTTGGCGGCGTAGCCGTCCGCCTCGGCCCGGACCCCGGTCGCGTAGTTGTCCGTGTCGGCCTGGAGCTTCTCCGAGGCGAGCTCGGAGTCCGCCCTCGTCTTGGCCGCGTACGCGTCGGCGTCGCCGCGCATGCCCTCGGAGTACGCGTCCGCGTCGTTCCGGGTCTGCATCGAGTACTGGTCGGCGGCCTGCTGCATCTGCTGCGCGTAGCCGTCGGCGTCCGCGCGGACCTTGCCGGCCTCGGCGTCGGTCGTCGCCCGGATCTGCGCGGCGTAGGTATCAGCGTCCTGCCGCGTCGTCCGCGAGTACTCCTCGGTGTCCGAACGCAGCTTGTCGGTCTCGGCGTTGACCGCGTTGCGGGTGTTGTCGGCGTAGCGGTCCGCCTCGGTCCGGGTCGTGGTCGCGTAGGTGTCCGCCTCGCCGCGGGTGTTCTGCGAGTAGCGGTCCGCCCCGTCGCGGGCCTTGGCCGTCTCGGCCTCGGTCCGGGCCTGCAGCTCGTCGATGCGCGCCTGGGTCTTCTCGCGCAGCCGCTGCATCTCCTCGCGGGCCGCGTTCTGCATCGCCTCGACACCGGCCTCGGTGTCCACGCGCAGCTGCTCGGCGGCCGTGTGCGCGTCCTCGTGCGCCTGCTGCGCCGCCGAGTGCAGCTCGCTGGCCTGCGCGTGCAGCGCCTCGATCTGGCCGCGCAGCGGGGCCACGTCCTCCTCGGCGGCCGCGCGCGTGGCGTCGGCGTCGCTCTGGCCCTTGGCGATCAGTTCCTCGACGGTCCTGGCGACCTGGTCCAGCCGCGTCGCCGCCTGCTCCTCGGCCTCGGCCAGGATCCGTGCGGCGTTGCCGGTGACCTGGTCGGCCTCCGAGCGGGCCTCGGCGCGCATCCGCGCGGCGTCGTTCGCCGCCTCCTGCCGGGCCTGCTGCGCGGCCGCCTCGGACTCGGCCCGCAGGTGCTGCGCCGCTGCCTCCGCCTCGCCCCGCACCCGCAGCGCCTCGGCGTTGGACTCGGCGCGCATCCGCTCGGCCTGCCCGCCGGCCTCCATCAGCATCCGCGAGGCCTCGGCGCGCGCGGCGTTCACCGACGCGTCGGCCTCGGTCTTGGCGGTGGCCCGGATCTGCTGGGCGTGCTCCTGGGCCTGCGCGGCCTGGCTTCCGGCCGCGTTCAGCACCCGCTCGGCCTCGGCCTGGGCCGCCTCGCGAGTCTTCTCGGCCTCGGCGCGCGCCGCGGTCCGCATGTTCTCGGTCTCCATGCGGACGTGCTCGATGGCCTGCGCGGTCTCCATCGCTATCCGGTCGCGGCCGGCCTCGACCTCGCCGCGGGCGGCCTCGATGATCCGGCCGCGGTGCGCCTCGGTGTCCGAGCGGACCTTCTCGGCCCACGCGGCCATCTCGTTGACCTGAGCCTCGGCCTGCTGCCGCTTCTCGGTGAGCTCGCGGTCCAGCGACTGCCGGCGGTTGCCGACCTCGGTGTGCCACTCGGCTTCCAGCTCCGCGGAGCGGTGCGCGGCCTCCTCCAGCAGGCGCGCGGTCTTCGCGCGGGACTCGCGCAGCTCGCGCTCGGCGGCGGCGCGGACCTGGTCGGCCTGGATCTGGGCGTTGCGGAGCATCTGCTCCACCTGCCCGGAGATGTTGTCGAAGCGGGGCTGGGCGGCCAGTCGGCGCTGCTCGTGGAGCTTGGAGCGCAGGACCTCGATCTGGTAGCGCAGGTCCTCGGTGTCGGTGACGGCCTCGTCGCGGGCCGTGCGGAGCTTGTCGAGCTCCTTCTCCATCTCCGAGAACGTGGCCTCGACGTCGTGCTTGTCGTAGCCGCCGGGTTCGTCCTCGTAGGACTCGTACGACTCGCCGTAGGGCGCGCGTGATCGCGGCGGGTAACCGCCGGATTGCGCGGAGTTCGCGCCGCGGCGCGCGTGGGATCCGCGATCGCCGGCACGATCGCCGTAGCGATCGGTGCTGCGTTCGTCGAGCCGCCCTGGTCCCATGACAGTGAATCGTGTCAGATTTCCGGCCGGATGACACCTAGTCGGGCCGGGGAATGAATAGAGGCTTCGGATGTTACCAGGCCGATCTCGCAGGCCATCTCAAGTCGGACATCGCCCAGGGAATCAGTGCCTTGTGGAAGGCGTGCAGGCCGCAGCGGTGCGGTGGCCCTGAGTCGCCGGATCCTCACGGTCGGTGGCGGCGAAATTCGAAAAACCGAGCGAAGGCGGGCAATGCCGCCTCCGCTCGGATGTCGGGACGCGCTGTCTCGCCCCGGGGGTGACCCGGGGCGCGGATCAGACGTTGCGGAACCGGTTGATCGCGGGCAGTAGCCGCTCCCGCTTGGCCGCGTCGCGCACGCCGAGCCCTTCCTCGGGCGCCAGGCAGAGCACGCCGACCTTGCCCTGGTGCAGGTTCTGGTGGACGTCGTACGCGGCCTGGCCGGTCTCCTCCAGCGCGTAGGTCTTCGACAGCGTGGGGTGGATCATCCCCTTGTCGATGAGGCGGTTCGCCTCCCAGGCCTCGCGGTAGTTCGCGAAGTGCGAGCCGATGATGCTCTTGAGGTTCATCCACAGATAGCGGTTGTCGTAGCTGTGGTTGAAGCCGGAGGTGGACGCGCAGGTGACGATCTTGCCCCCGCGCTTGGCGACGTAGACGCTGGCGCCGAAGGTCTCCCGGCCGGGGTGCTCGAAGACGATGTCCGGGTCCTCGCCGCCGGTCAGTTCCCTGATCTTCGCGCCGAAGCGCTGCCACTCCTTCGGGTCCTGCTCCGTCTCGTTCTTCCAGAAGCGGAAGCCCTCGGCCTTGCGGTCGATGATGAGGTCCGCACCCATCGCCCGGCAGATCTCCGCCTTGTCCGGCGAGGAGACCACGCACACCGGGATCGCGCCGCCGTTCAGTGCCATCTGCGTCGCGTAGCTGCCCAGGCCGCCGGAGGCGCCCCAGATCAGCACCACGTCGCCCTGCTTCATCGCCGCGCCGTTCTTGGAGATCAGCTGGCGGTAGGCGGTGGAGTTGACCAGTCCCGGGGAGGCGGCCTCCTCCCAGGTCAGGTGGCCCGGCTTGGGCATCAGCTGGTTGGCCTTGACCAGCGCCAGGTGCGCCAGGCCGCCGAAGTTGGTCTCGAAGCCCCAGATCCGCTGCTGCGGGTCGAGCATGGTGTCGTCGTGGCCCTCGGCGTCCTCCAGCTCGACGCTCAGGCAGTGCGCGACCACCTCGTCGCCCGGCTTCCACTTGTTGACGCCGGGCCCGGTACGCAGTACGACGCCGGCCAGGTCCGAGCCGATCACGTGGTAGGGCAGGTCGTGGCGGCGGGTGAGTTCGGACACCTTGCCGTAGCGCTTGAGGAAACTGAAGGTGGAGACCGGCTCGAAGATCGAGGTCCACACCGAGTTGTAGTTGATGGCGCTGGCCATCACCGCGACGATGGCCTCGCCCGGACCCAGCTCCGGCGTCGCCACGTCCTCCACGTGGAGCGACCGCCGCGGGTCCTTGTCCCGGCTCTCCATCCCCGCGAACATCTCGGCCTCGTCGGCGTGGACGGTGACCGCGCGGTAGGAGTCGGGAAGCTTCAGGTGCGCGAAGTCCTCCGCCGGGGTGTTCCCGGCTTGGATCGCTGCGAGAATCTCTACTGTTTCTTGCTGCATCGTCGGCCTCCAGGGGTCGGCGGCGTCGCGGGCCGGTGCTTGCCGTCTGTGAGGGCAGTACGGCAGTCGGCCCTGGGTGAGGGCGGGAGCTACTCACTGGTAACTATGGCGCTCCGCCAACACCCTGGCTAGGTGGGCCTTGTCACAGATTCCGCCGGGTCCCTATCACCCTGCAACATCTTGACGTCACAGGTGGCGGCAGTGATAACGGTGCGCGGTGGTGTAACCGAGGGACGCATAGAGCGCAAGCGCGGGAGCGTTCCCGTCTTCGACTTCCAAGTAGGTGTTCTCTGCACCGTTCTCCGCAGCGAAGCCCAAGAGGTCCCGCAATACGATCCGCGCCAGTCCGCCTCGCCGTGCGGCTTCCGCTGTCGCGAGTGCGGCGATCCCCGCATAGCCGCTTCTGGTGTCAATGGCGACGCGGCCGACAGAGAGGGCCTCTCCGTTGTCGCCGCGCACCACCGCGAAGGCGATCAGCGCGTCGCCGGTGGTCAGGATGTCCTTGAACTCGGGGATACCGAGGCCGCGGCGGTAGACCGTGAAGTAGTCCTCGGGGAGTTCTGGAGTGACCTTCGCAGAGCGATTGAAGTCCGTGGAACCGCTAAGCGTTTCCAACGCAGGGGCCAATAGCGCGGTCTGGCGCAGGGCGGCGCGAAGAGTCTCGGTGAAGCCGAGGGCGGCGATCTCGTTATCTAGCGGACTGCCGTCGATCGTCTGCACAAGGCCGGGGAGAGCGCGCTCTGCGAACCATTCCCGGACCGCGTCCAGAGTCTGGGGAAGCGGCATTCCGGAATCCCCTAGAGGGATCGCCGCGTTGGCTCGCGCAGTGTGTCCTCCGGCGGCGCGTACTTCCCAGTCGCCTATAGAGGCGCGCTCAGAGAAACCCCATCCTGTTGCGGCGATGGCCTGAAGATCCATGCGCGGAGGCTAATGGGGACGCTCTGCGTCACGCAGCCAGGTATCGCAATACGGCCAGCACGCGGCGGTGCCCGAGGTCATCCGGTTGCAGGTCCAGCTTCATGAAGATGTTGTTGATGTGCTTGCCCACGGCACTCTCACTGACCGCCAGCACGTCGGCTATAGCGGCGTTCGCGCGTCCCTCGGCCATCAGCGCCAGCACGTCTCGCTCGCGCGGAGTGAGGCGGTCCAGCGGGTCCGTGGGGCGGCGCACCAGCAGCTGCGCCACGACCTCCGGGTCCAGCGCGGTGCCGCCGGCCGCCACGCGCTCCAGAGCCTCGATGAAGGAGTCGATGTCGGCGACCCGGTCCTTGAGCAGATAGCCGACCCGCGTCGTGTCGCGGGCCAGCAGGTCGGTCGCGTAGCGCTCCTCGACGAACTGGGACAGGACCAGGACGGCCGTGGACGGGAACCGTTCGCGGATCTGCACGGCGGCGACGATGCCCTCGTCCTTGAACGTCGGGGGCATACGGACGTCGGCCACCACCGCGTCCGGCCGGTGCCGCTCCACGGCGGCCAGCAGCGTGATCCCGTCGCCGGTCTCGGCGACCACCTCGTGCCCGGCGATCTCCAGGACCCGCACCACGCCTGCGCGGATGAGGACGGAGTCGTCCGCGATCACCACGCGCATGGTTCCCCCTGGAACTCACACCCCGCAGGGCAGTTCGGCGGTCAGGACAGTCGGACCGCCGCTCGGTGATGTTAGCCGCAGCCGGCCGTCCACCGAAGCCACGCGCTGCGCCAGCCCGGTCAGGCCGGTGCCGCCCTGCGCGTCCGCGCCGCCGACGCCGTCGTCGGTGACCCGGATCAGGAGGTGGTCCTGCCGTCGGGAGACGTCGACCGCGGCCTGTTTCGCGCGGGAGTGCTTGACCACGTTCGCCAGCGCCTCGGAGACCACGAAGTAGGCGACCGTCTCCACCGACGCGCTCAGCGGACCGGTGGCGCCCACGGTCAGGCGCACCGGGACCGCCGAGCGGGCGGCGACACCCGACAGCGCGGCGTCCAGGCCCCGGTCGTCCAGGACCGCCGGATGCAGGCCGCGCACCAGGTCCCGGATCTCCGCCATCGCGTCCTTGACCTGCTCGTGCGCGTCGATGATGACACTCATCGCGTCCGGCGGCACGTCTCCCCGTTCTTTGAGCGTCTTGCGGGCGATGCCCAGGTGCACGGCCAGCGACATCAGGCGCTGCTGCGCGCCGTCGTGCAGATCGCGCTCGATGCGGCGGCGCTCGGCGTCGGCGGCCTCGACCGCGGCGGCGCGGCTGTCGGACAGCGTCTGCACCCGGTTCGCCAGCACGATGGTCTCGCTCGGGCCGAGCAGGCGCCGGGCGGCGGCGAGGTCGGCGGCGGCGAGCAGGCGGATCAGGCGCGGCGCGAAGTAGGTGGCGGTGCCGGCCAGCAGGATGTAAGCACCCTGACCCCAGAACTTGCTGCTGACGCCGTGCCGGGGGTCGATGAGGACCAGCGCGTGCGCGGGGAGTTTGACCGCCACCACGACTGCCAGCAGGTCCATGAAGGTCAGGCCCACGACGGCCAGTCCGACCAGCGGGCCGGCTATCAGGTGGTAGAGCGTCTGCCGCCACAGCGCCTCCGACCGCAGGGTCTGACGGAACTCGCCCCGGTACAGCCGCGGTGTCTCGACCCGGTGGATCTCCACGCTCCGGAACGTGCGGAAGCGTTTGCGTTCCCAGCTCGTCAGGAAGGGCGCCGCGACGAGCACCCCGGCCAGGACGACCACCACGGACATCACGAAGCGGATGGCGCCGGGGTCGGCCGCCTTCACGATCAGCAACACCGGCTGGCTCCAGACCAGCAGGACCACCATCGACCCGGCCCACAGCGGCAGCCCGCTCACCAGGAACAGGGCGTCCCACCCGGCCTGGCCCCAGCGGATTCGCAGGTTCTCTCGCGTCGTCGGCACGCGTTCACGGTATTCGCGCAGGTCGAGCCTGGTCCATCAGGTCTGCCTCACCTCGGCGGTGGTGCTGGCCCCACCCCCGAACCGCCAGGTCGCACTACTGATCCGGCGGCCCGCCGTGACCAGCATGGGATGAGTCCGAAACACCTTCTCCGAATGTTCTCCGGAAGGACTCACATGTCCCGCGTGGTCATCTTCTCCGCCTCGGTCGGCGCCGGTCACGACAGCGCCGCCAAGGCCCTCGCCGACCGGCTGACCGCGCGCGGCTTCGCGGTCGACCGGCACGACTTCCTGACCCTGATGCCCGCCGGCCGCGCGGTGTGCGGCTCCTACCGGCGCATCATCACGCACGCCCCGGCGCTGTACCAGTGCATTTACTCGCGCACCGAGCGTGCGGCCCGCCCCGGCCTGGTGCAGCGGCACCTGCTGCGGGGCGCGGAGCAGGCGGTGCTGGACGCGATACCGCCAGACGCGGTCGCGGCGGTCGCGACGTACCCGCTGGCGGCGCAGGTGCTGGGCCGGCTGCGGGCGTCGGGACGGCTGGCCGTGCCGGTGGTGGTGACGTTCACCGACTTCTCGGTGCACCCGCTGTGGATCGCGCCGGGCGTGGACCTGTACCTGGCACCGCACGCGGTGACCGCGGCGCAGGCGGTGGCGCACGGCGTGGCGCCGTCCCGGGTCGCGGTGGCCCGGCCGCTGGTGTCGGCGCGCTTCACGCAGCGCACGGCGGTGCGGCGTCAGACGGCCCGGGCGCGCTTCGGCCTGGACGCGGCGGACAAGCCGCTGGCCCTGCTGCTCGGCGGCTCGTGGGGCGTCGGCGACATCGAGCGCACGGCGCGCGACCTGGCGGCCTCGGGCGTGGTGACGCCGGTGGTGGTGTGCGGACGCAACGAGGTGCTGCGCGGCCGGCTCCGCGCGGCGGGGTTCCCGCACGTGTTCGGCTGGGTCGGGGACATGCCGACGCTGATGGCGGCCGCCGACGTGATGGTGCAGAACGCGGGGGCTTCCTCCACGCTGGAGGCCTTCGCCACCGGACTGCCGGTCGTCACCTACCGCAGCCTGGTCGGGCACGGCCGGACCAACGCGGCGGTGCTGGACGAGGCCGGGCTCGCGGTGTGGGTGCGGTCGGAGGGGGAGCTGGCGGGGACGCTGCGGGAGCTGGCTTCGGGGGTGCGGGGGCGGCGGCAGCACAACGCCGGGCTGGCGATGGTCGGTGCGGGGGCGGAAGCGGATGCGGTGATCTTGGAGCTGCTGGGCGGTGGGGGTTGGGTGGCCGGTGCCGGTGCCGGTGCCGGTGCCGCGGCCGGCTTGGCTAGCTCAGCTGGCTCGGCTGATCCGGCGGCCCTGGCCGGTTCGGCGGTCGGCTCGGCAGCGGTGGCGGCGGTCTGATGCGCACCTTGGCTGCTGCCGCGACCGTGCTCCTGCATCCGTTTCCGGCGACGACGACCTTTGGCCCGGTCCGCAACCGAGTGCTGCCCGGGTTGGCGGCGCACGGTGCGGCCGATCATGTGGCCCTGACCTTCGACGACGGTCCGGACCCGAACTCGACACCGCGCTTCCTGGAGCTGCTGGCGGCGCGAGGCGTGCAGGCGACCTTCTTCCTACTCGGCTCGATGGCCGAGCGCGCACCGGGTCTGGTCCGGGAGATCCAGGCGGCCGGGCACGAGATCGGCGTCCACGGCTGGCATCACCAGAGCCTGCTGTTCCGCAGCCCTCGGGCGACTGACCAGGACCTGACTCGGGCCCGCGACTTCCTCGCCGACCTCACCGGCGAGCAGCCGACACTGTTCCGGCCGCCTTATGGAGTCATGACCGCCTCGGCGCACCGCACCGCCCGGCGTCTCGGGCTGCGGCCCACGCTCTGGACCAGCTGGGGTGAGGACTGGACGGCGCGCGCCACCCCGAGCAGCGTCCATCGCCAGGTCACCAAGGACCTGCGCGGCGGCGGCACGATCCTGCTCCACGACACCGACTGCACCGCCAAGCCCGGCTCCTGGCACGCCACGCTCGGCGCCGTGCCGCTGCTGCTCGACCACTGCGACGCGCGCGGGTGGGCGGTCGGGCCGCTGCGTGAGCACGGCCGCGTGGGAGTGTGATGGTCGCCCGGATAAGCCATCCGGGCGACTCCGTCCGAGTGAAGGCCCTGTCTGCTTGTCGCTCTTATCGGTGCTCGTCCTTATCAGTGCTCGTCGCCCTCGGCGGCCTGCACCAGCTCCACCAGCACCCCGTGCGCGTCCTTCGGGTGCAGGAAGTTGATCGAGGAGCCCATGCTCCCGCGCCGCGCCTCCGGGTACAGCGAGCGCACGCCCTTGCCGACGATGTCCGTGGTCGTGGCCGCGACGTCGGCGGTGCCGAAGGCGACGTGGTGCACGCCCTCGCCGTTCTTCGCCATCCACTTGGCGATGGCCGAGTCCTCGCGGGTCGGCTCCAGCAGCTGCAGGTAGCTGGCGCCGCCGTCGCCGGTGTCGTTGATCTTCAGCATCGCCTCGCGGACGCCCTGCTCCTCGTTCACCTCGGAGTGGAAGACCTCGAAGCCGTAGGTGGCGCGGTAGAACTCGACGGTCTCGTCGAGGTTCCGGCACGCGATGCCGATGTGGTCGATGCGCGTCAATGGGGAATTCGGTGAAGACGACATGGGGACATCCTCCAGGGGTGGGCTTAAGCGCGCGCGGGGTTGTGTCGAAGACGACACCCTAAGCTACTGACGAGTAATTTACTGCTGACTAGGCTGGTGGCCAGCACCAAGCTCCACTTTCCCCTCACTCCCTCGACACTGGAGAGCATCGTCGTGAGCGCTACCAAGTCGGTGATCGTCGCAGGCGCGCGGACCCCCATGGGCCGCCTGCTCGGCTCCCTGAAGAACTTCTCCGGCGCCGACCTCGGCGGCGTCGCGATCAAGGCGGCGCTGGCGCGCGCCGGGGTCGCGCCCGAGCAGGTGCAGTACGTGATCATGGGCCAGGTGCTGCAGGCCGGCGCGGGGCAGATCCCGGCGCGGCAGGCGGCCGTCTCCGCGGGCATCCCGCTGACCACCCCGGCGATCACCATCAACAAGGTCTGCCTGTCCGGGCTGGACGCGATCGCGCTGGCGGACCAGCTGATCCGGGCCGGCGAGTTCGACATCGTGGTGGCCGGCGGCCAGGAGTCCATGACCAACGCCCCGCACCTGCTGCCGAAGTCGCGCGAGGGCTTCAAGTACGGCGCCGTCGAGATGCTCGACGCCATGGCCTACGACGGCTTGACCGACCCGTGGGAGAAGATCCCGATGGGTCAGACCACCGAGAACTACAACACCAAGCTGGGCATCGAGCGCGCGCCGCAGGACGAGTTCGCGGCCCGCTCGCACCAGCGCGCCGCCACCGCGCAGAAGAACGGCGTCTTCGAGGCCGAGATCACCCCGGTGTCGATCCCGCAGCGCAAGGGCGACCCGATCCTGTTCGCCACCGATGAGGGCATCCGGCCCGACACCACCGTGGAGAGCCTGGCCGGCCTGCGCCCGGCGTTCACCAAGGACGGCACCATCACCGCCGGCACCTCCTCGCAGATCTCCGACGGCGCCGCCGCCGTGGTCGTGATGTCGAAGGCCAAGGCCGAGGGGCTGGGCCTGGAGTGGATCGCCGAGATCGGCGCGCACGGCAACGTCGCCGGTCCCGACACCTCGCTGCAGTCGCAGCCCTCGAACGCCATCAGGCACGCCCTGGGCAAGCAGGGCCTGACCGTGGCCGACCTGGACCTGATCGAGATCAACGAGGCCTTCGCGGCGGTCGGCGTGCAGTCCATGAAGGACCTCGGCGTGGACGAGGAGATCGTCAACGTCAACGGCGGCGCCATCGCGCTGGGCCACCCGATCGGCATGTCCGGCGCGCGCCTGGTGCTCAGCCTGGCCCTGGAGCTCCAGCGGCGCGGCGGCGGCACCGGGGCCGCGGCGCTGTGCGGCGGCGGCGGGCAGGGTGACGCGCTGATCATCACCGTGCCGAAGCGCGGCTGACCCGGCGCGGATAGGATCACCGGCCGTGGCTGGCAATGACGTGACCGATCTTGTCGAACGCGCCCGCAAGGGCGACCCGCGCGCGGTGGCGCGGCTGATCTCCCACGTGGAGGACGGCTCCCCGCTGCTGCGCGAGGTGATGGCCGCGCTGACGCCGTACGCCGGCAACGCGTACGTCGTCGGCCTCACCGGCTCACCCGGCGTCGGCAAGTCCACGTCCACGTCCGCGCTGGTCACGGCGCTGCGCGCACAGGGCAAGCGGGTCGGCGTGCTGGCCGTCGACCCCTCCTCGCCGTTCTCCGGCGGCGCGCTGCTCGGCGACCGGGTCCGGATGCAGGAGCACGCCACCGACCGGGACGTCTACATCCGCTCGATGGCCTCGCGCGGGCACCTCGGCGGCCTGTCGGCGGCGACGCCGCAGGCGGTGCGGGTGCTGGACGCCGCGGGCTGCGACGTGGTGCTGATCGAGACGGTCGGCGTCGGGCAGTCCGAGGTCGAGATCGCCGCGACCGCCGACACCTCGGTGGTGCTGCTGGCCCCGGGCATGGGCGACGGCATCCAGGCGGCCAAGGCCGGGATCCTGGAGATCGGCGACGTGTTCGTGGTGAACAAGGCCGACCGGGACGGCGCCGACGCCACCGCGCGAGAGCTGGGGCACATGCTGGCGCTGGGAGAGTCCCGCTCGCCCGGCGGCTGGCGGCCGCCGATCGTGAAGACGGTCGCCTCCGCCGGCCAGGGCATCGAGGAGTTCGTCGAGGCGCTGGACAAGCACCGGGGCTGGCTGGAGGAGCACGGGAAGCTCACCGAGCGGCGTCAGTACCGGGCCTCGGTCGAGATCGAGGGCATCGCGCTGGCGGCGCTGCGGGCGCGGATCGGCGACCTGCGGGGCGACCGGCGGCTGTCGGTGCTCGCCGAGCGGGTCGTGGGGCGGGAGCTGGACCCGTATTCGGCCGCTGACGAGCTGGTGGCCGGGGTCGGGGCCTGAGCGCGGTCGGAGCTTGAGGGGGAGTCGAGGTCTGATGAAGATCAAGGACATAATCATCGACTGCCGGGACCCGGAGGCGCTGGCCGCGTTCTGGGCCGAGGTGCTCGACCGGCCGGTCGCGGCCCGGATCGGGCCCTTCGTCTGGCTGGTCCGCGGCGAGGGGCCGGGGCTCGGGTTCCAGAGGGTCGACGCGCCGAAGGCCGGCAAGAACCGTGTGCACTTCGACGTCGGCGCGGCGGATCCGGCGGCCGAGCGGGAACGCCTGGAGGCGCTGGGCGCTCGCCGGCTGCCGGAGTACGCCGGCGGAGGCTTCCTGGTGATGGCCGATCCGGAGGGGAACGAGTTCTGCGTCATCCCCGAGGGACCGTTCGAGCTCGACGACGAAGGGCGCGCGGACTACCTCCCGCGCACCCTGTGAGTACTCGGCGGCCTTACTTCTTCAGCGACTTGTGCAGCCAGAACGGCCCGGTCGGGATCACCGAGGCGACGAGCACCACGAGGAAGCGCTTGGCGTCCCAGTCGTGCGCCTGCTTCACGTCGTAGGCCAGCGCCAGGTAGGCCAGGAACAGCAGGCCGTGGATCATGCCGAAGACCATCGTCGGGGCCGGCATGTGCGCGGCGTACTTCAGCGGCATCGCCACGCACAGCAGGATGAGGAACGAGACACCCTCCGCCAGCGACACCACGCGGAAGCGCGCGAGCTTGGTGTCCTCGGCGGTCGTCACATCGGCAGTGGTCACGGGGTTCCTCGCAGTTCAGGGTTATCACCGACAACGTGCCGGTATATCCCGGGCAGAATACCCGACCTGGTACCACGGCTCTGCGGCTCCCCCTACTCTGGCACCATGCGTGACTGGAACAGGCGCCATTGTGCGCGTCGGGGGCATGAGACCTACGCACCGGTCGGCTCTGGGCTGGAGACGGAGCTGGCCGCGAGACTTCAGGTGGAGACCGTTCACGGGCAAGCGTGGCGGTGTCTGCGGTGCGGGGACTTCGTCATAGGGGAGCCCAAGGGCAGCGGGCCGGCGGATCGGGCGCCGATCGTGCCGCGGGGCAGGGCGTTGCGGGACTTGTTCATCCTGCGGCTGCTGGCGGTCGAGCGGATCGTCCGCGGTGTGGTGATCATGCTGATCGCCTGGGCGGTGTGGAAGTTCGGCAGCAGCCAGAACGCGGTGCAGCGGCTCTTCGAGTCGGATCTGACGGCGTTCAAGCCGTTCGCGAACCACTTCGGGTGGGACGTGGAGCACGCGAGCATCGTCGAGCGGGTCCGGAAGACGTTCAACTACAGCCCGAAGACGATCCACACCGTGGCGCTGCTGCTCGGCGGCTACGCGCTGCTGGAGACGGTCGAGGGTGTCGGACTGTGGCTGGCCAAGCGGTGGGGCGAGTACCTGACCGCGGTCGGCACGTCGATCTTCCTGCCGCTGGAGATCTGGGACGGCTACAACAAGGTGCACGAGCACAAGTCCTACATCTTCGCGATCTGCACGTTCACGGTCAACGTCGCGGCCGTGGTGTACCTGCTGGTCTCCAAGCGGCTGTTCGGGATCCGCGGCGGCGGCAAGGCGTTCGAGGCGCAGAAGCACGCCGAGTCGCTGATGACGGTGGAGCTGGCCGCGTGCGGCGGCGCGGTGTTCCCGGGCCAGCACGCGCTGGACGAGACGGTGATGTTGAGCGGGATGCCCGGACACGTCGGGGCGCCTGGAGTGCCCGGCATGCCCGCGCCCGGGGCGCCGCCCGCACCACAGCCCGCACCACAGCCCGCACCACCAGTGCGGCAGACGGCCGAGACCGTGGTCCTGACCACGTTGCCGACCACCCTGCCCACCCAGCCCCCGTCCGATCCGAACGGCGGCGGCGCGCACTAGCCACCGACGCGCTTGTGCAGTTTTCGTGCTCGGCCCGCCGCGCCCTTCACCAGGTCGGCGGGCTGAGCCCGTTGCGCGTTCAACCACTGCCGTAGGCTGGAAGCATGACCGCCGAGGGTACCGCCGAACCAGCCTGGCTCGACCAGACCGAGCAGGCCGTCTGGCGTCAGTACATCTCGGTGATGCGCCTGCTCCCGGACCGCCTGACCGCCAGCCTGTCCCGAGGCCACGGCCTCACCCTGATCGACTACGAGGTCCTGGCCCGCCTCTCCGAAGCCCCGCTCCGCCGCATCCGGATGACCGAGCTGGCCGAGGGCGCGCTCCTGTCGAAGAGCCGCCTGTCCCACCAGATCAGCCGCATGGAGAAGGAAGGCCTGGTCCGCCGCGAACCCTGCGAGACCGACGGCCGCGGCTTCTTCGCCGTCCTGACCGACCAGGGCTGGGAGAAGCTGCTCGCGGCGGTCCCCACGCACGTCGCGGACGTCCGCGAGGCGTTCATCACGCCGCTGAGCCGGGAGCAGCTGCTCACGCTGGGGGAGATCCTGGACGTGATCAGCAAGGGACTGGAGTCGGGGCGGGGCTAGGGCCCGGTCAGCGGGGGTCGCTCGACTTGCAGCCCATACCGACCGCTGTCACCGTGACGACTGTGACCTCCGCCACGGAAGACCCCGAACCGGACCCCGGCGCGGCGGCGGTCGCCGTGGATCCCGACGAGCCTCCCGAGGCGCACTCCAGCATCCCCGGCATCGCGGGGCTTTCCGAGCGTCACAAGTACCGTGCGCTGGCCGTCTGCCTGCTCGTCGGCTTCATGACGCTGCTCGATGTCTCCATCGTCAACGTCGCCCTGCCCTCCATGCAGAAGGGCCTGCACGCGACGCCCGCGGACCTGTCGTGGGTGGTCTCAGGCTACGCCCTGACCTTCGGCCTCATCCTCGTGCCGTCCGGCGTCTTCGGGGACATGGTCGGGCGGCGGACGGCGTTCCTGGTCGGGCTGGCCGCGTTCACCATCGCGTCCGGGTTGTGCGGGATCGCGCCGGGGGCCGCGTTCCTCGTCGTCGCGCGGTTGGTGCAGGGGTTCGCTTCGGGCATTCTCGGGCCGCAGATCTCCGGGCTGATCCAGGAGATGTTCTCCGGGGCGGCGCGGGCTCGGGCGTTCGGGTACTTCGGGGCGACGGTGGGGTTGGCGACGGCGATTGGGCCACTGGTCGGCGGGCTGTTGATCGCGGCCGGTGGCGAGGACCACGGCTGGCGCTGGGTGTTCTTCGTCAACCTGCCGATCGGGGTCGTCGCCTTCGTCCTCGCGCTGCGGCTGATCCCGGGGTGCGTCGGGTGCGGGCGGATCGGGGCGAAGGGACGCATCGACTGGGTCGGGGTGGCGTTGCTGGGTGCCTCCGTGGTCGCGATCATGCTGCCGCTGGTGCAGGAGCAGCAGTGGAAGGGCCGCGGCAAGTGGTGGCTGGTGGTGCTCGGGGTGCTGCTGGCCATCGGCTTCACGCAGTGGGAGCGCCGGGTCGCCGCCTCCGGTCGTACGCCGCTGGTCCCGCCGGCGCTGGTCCGCATCCGCTCCTACACTCGCGGCAGCGTGCTCGGCCTGCTCTACTTCGCCGGCTTCACCACGATCTTCTTCATCTTCACGCTCTTCGTGCAGAACGGCCTGCACTACAGCGCCCTGGAAGCGGGCCTGGCCACCACGCCCTTCGCCGTCGGCTCGGCGGTGAGCGCCACCCTCGGCGGACGCCTGGTCGGCAAGCACGGCCGCCCGCTGGTCATCCTCGGCATCGTCCTGGTGACGGTGGCCACCGGCGCCGCCATCCTGGTCGTGCACTGGGTCCACGGCCGCGGCGCGGGCGTCGCCACCGCCGGGCCGCTGCTGGTCGCCGGCGTCGGCTCCGGCCTGGTCATCGCCCCCAACCTGGCGCTGTCGCTGTCCGAGGTCCCGGTGGCGCGCGCGGGCACGGCCGGCGGCGTCATGCAGACCGCCCAGCGCCTGGGCTCCGCGCTCGGCATCGCCTGCGTCGGCGCGGTCTTCTTCTCCCGCGTCGGCCACGGCAAGGGCTTCGCCAACGCCTTCCAAGCCGGCGCCGTCGTCGCGATCTGCTTCGAGGCCGCCGCGCTGGTGGTCGCGGTCGCCGACTGGCGCAGCCGCCGGGCCGGCACGAGCGGGACGGGCGAGACTCCGGCCGACGACCCCGCCTGACAAGCTGGAGCGATGAACGAGGACGCCCTCACCCGCATCGCCGAGCTGGTCTCCCGACGCCCCGGACGCGCCCAACTGCACGTCCGGCACCACGGAACACCGATCCTCGACGTCTGCGTGCGATGCGACCCCGACACGCAGTTCCTCCTGTGGTCCACCGGAAAACCGTTCACCGCGATGGCCGTCCACCTGCTCGCCGAACGCGGCGCCCTCGACCTGGACGCCCCGATCGCCGACCACTGGCCCGAATACGGCCGCTCCGGCAAGTACGCCGTGACGCCCCGCCACGTGCTCACCCACTCCACCGGCGCGCCGCTGTCCACGTGGCACGTCGTCGGCGATGCCCTGATCATGCACGACTGGGACCGCTCGACCCGCGCGGCCGCCGCGGCGAAACCGAAGACGGAGCCGGGCCGGTCCTCGGCCTACCACATCCTCAGCCACGGCTTCATCCTCGGCGAACTCCTCCAACGCGTCACCGGAAGGCAGCTCGCCGAGTATCTGAGGACTGAGATATTCGCTCCGGCCGGGCTGGAGAACACCACCCTCGGACTCTCGCCTTCCGCATGGAACGAGCGAACCGTCCTGGAACTGTCCAAGGCGCCGAGAACCTCGTTTCCGGACCGCCTGAAGGTGGCCCGCTTCGACAAGAAGTTCGTCCGCACCGCCCCGATCCCCGCCGCGACCGTCCACTCCACGGCCCGCGACGTCGCACGCTTCCACCACCTGCTCCTGAACGGCGGCAGCCGCGACGGCGTCGCCGTCTTCAAGCCGGAGACCGTGCAGGAGGCGCTGAAACCCGCCTTCGCCGACACCGAGGCTATGCGCATCGATCCCGTCATCGGCCACGCCGTCCGCTGGTCCCCGGCTTTCCAACTCGGCTGGGGCACGATGCCGATCGAGACCGCCAAGCCCTTCGGCCGCACCGCGGGCAAGGAAGTCTTCGGCCACAACGGCAGCAACTACTGCAACGCCTGGGCCGACCCCGAGCACGACCTCGTGGTCGCCTACCTGTCGAACCGCATGACCCCGCGCGGCCCGGCGCTCGCCTGGCAGACCGAGATCAGTGATCTGATCCGCACCGCGGTCAGCCGGCAGAGCTGATCACGGCAGCCGCTTCGCCTGCGCCTGCGCCTGCGTTCTGGCCTTCCTCGCCGCAGCCCGTTGTCCGGGCACATAAGGCCGCGCCGCCGAAGGTGTCGCCACCCACGGCACGAACGGCCACGCCGCCGACAGCACCAGCACCGCGACCCCCGCCAGCCCGAAGCCGATCGCCGCATACGACGCCCGCAACAGCGCGGCGACCGCCGTCGCCGGCACCAGCCCGAGCAGCGTCCAGTCCGGGATCCGGTTGCGGTTCAGGTTGATCGCGATCCGGTTGCGCAGCAGCCGGCGGATCCGCGGCCGTCCGAACACCGTCGCCGCCGTCAGACAGAGCGCGACCTCCACCAGGTCGCCGGCGACGACGTGGTGCGGGTTCGCGTCGGAGTCGTGGGTGTGGCCGGCGAACGTGAACCGGGTGATCTGGTCGCGCCAGACCAGCACCGGCATGGTGTCGCCCTCGGCCACCGAGCCCGACAGGTCCTTCGAGGAGCTCAGGACGACCGACTCGTCCCGGCCGCCGATCCGCGGGTCCAGGAACGCCGAGGTGGTGGAGCCGTGGGCGTTCTTGCCGGTGTTCTTCGTGACGTCGACGAAGACCACGGTGGCGTTGGTGCGTAGCACGCAGCTCTCGGTCGCGTTCGTCACGCCCTGGCAGTACGGCGCGTGGTCATAGGCGTTCTGGTCGCCCTGGTGGGTCGCCAACTTCAGCGCCGCGGACACGGTGAACACCGTGGTACGCGCTGGTCACGGGGACCGGACCCGGGGTTCTCGCGCGGCGTCCACTTTCCGGACGCGGCTGGAACGGTAGAGTCCACAGTGCGAGAATGAACGTCTCAAGCCGAGCCCCCGGGTCGCCGGACTGCGGAGGGCCCGTTGGATGAATACAGATCGGAGCCGCGCATGCCAGCCCTGCGGTCGCGTACCAGCACCCACGGACGCAACATGGCGGGGGCGCGCGCGCTTTGGCGGGCCACCGGCATGGGGGACGACGACTTCGGCAAACCGATCGTCGCCATCGCCAACTCCTTCACCCAGTTCGTCCCGGGCCACGTGCACCTGCGCAACGTCGGCGAGATCGTCGCCGGCGCGGTGAAGGAGGCCGGCGGCGTCGCCAAGGAGTTCAACACCATCGCCGTGGACGACGGCATCGCGATGGGCCACGCCGGCATGCTCTACTCGCTGCCCAGCCGCGAGCTGATCGCCGACGCCGTGGAGTACATGGTGAACGCGCACTGCGCCGACGCGCTGGTGTGCATCTCCAACTGCGACAAGATCACGCCCGGCATGCTGATGGCCGCGCTGCGCCTGAACGTCCCGACCGTGTTCGTCTCCGGCGGGCCGATGGAGGCCGGCAAGACCACGGCCATCGAGGGCGTGGTGCACTCCCGGATCGACCTGATCGACGCGATGATCGCCTCGGCCAACGACGCGGTCACCGACGAGCAGCTCGGCGACATCGAGCGCTCCGCCTGTCCGACCTGCGGCTCCTGTTCCGGCATGTTCACCGCGAACTCGATGAACTGCCTGGTCGAGGCGCTGGGGCTGGGCCTGCCCGGCAACGGCTCGGTGCTGGCCACCCACGAGGCCCGGCGGCAGCTGTTCGAGCGCGCCGGCAGCACCGTCGTGGAGCTGGCGCGCCGCTACTACGACGGCGACGACGAGGCGGTCCTGCCGCGCGCAATCGCCACCCCGGCCGCGTTCGGCAACGCGATGGCCCTGGACGTGGCCATGGGCGGCTCCACCAACACCGTGCTGCACCTGCTGGCCGCCGCGCAGGAGGCCGGCGTCGGCTTCGGGCTGAAGGACATCGACCACGTCTCGCGCCGGGTGCCCTGCATCGCGAAGGTCGCGCCGAGCAGCCAGTTCCACATGGAGGACGTGCACCGCGCCGGCGGCATCCCGGCGATCCTCGGCGAGCTGCACCGCGGCGGACTGCTGGATCCGGAGGTGCACTCGGTGCACGCGCCGACCCTGCAGACCTGGCTGGACGAGTGGGACGTGCGCGGCGGCAAGGCCTCCGAGGCCGCGACCGAGCTGTACCACGCGGCGCCCGGCGGCGTGCGCACTGTGGAGCCGTTCTCCACCGCGAACCGCTGGGCCAGCCTGGACACGGACGCCGAGAACGGCTGCATCCGCGACCTGGCGCACGCCTACACCAAGGACGGCGGCCTGGCGGTCCTGTGGGGCAACCTGGCGACTGACGGCGCGATCGTGAAGACCGCCGGTGTGGACGAGAAGATCTGGGAGTTCTCCGGGCCCGCGAGGGTCTTCGAGTCCCAGGACGACGCGGTCGAGGCGATCCTGGCCAAGAAGATCGTGGCCGGCGACGTCATCGTGATCCGCTACGAGGGCCCCAAGGGCGGCCCCGGCATGCAGGAGATGCTGTACCCGACCGCGTTCCTGAAGGGCACGGGCCTGGGCGCCAAGTGCGCGCTGGTCACCGACGGCCGCTTCTCCGGCGGCACCTCGGGGCTGTCCATCGGCCACATCTCCCCGGAGGCGGCGGCCGGCGGCGTCATCGCGGTGGTGGAGGAGGGCGACACCGTGAAGATCGACATCGCCACCCGCACCCTGCACCTGGACGTTGACCCGGAGATCGTCGAGGAGCGCCGCGCGAAGCTGCTCGCCGACCTCGGCAGCTACCGGCCGCGCGAGCGCGACCGCCAGGTCTCGGTGGCCCTGCGCGCCTACGCCGCGCTGGCCTCCAGCGCGTCCACCGGCGGTGTGCGCGACCTCGGCCAAATCGGCGCCTGAGGCGTGGCAGCGGCCGGGCATCCCCTGCGGGTCGGCGCGAAGCTGGTCCCGCAGGGCACCACCATCGCGGCGCTGCGCGCGTTCTGGCGCCTCGCCGACGAATCAGGGTTCGACCACCTGTGGGTCTACGACCACCTGGCCGGGGCCGGCAACCTGGCCACCGTGACCGAGCCGGACCCGGCGATCGAGCTGTTCGACGGCTGGTCGCTGCTGGCCGCCATGGCCTCCGAGACCCGCCGGGCGCGCATCGGCGCCATGGTCACGGCGAACACCTTCCGCCACCCGGGAGTGCTGGCCAAGATCGCCACCACCGTCGACCACCTGTCCGACGGCCGCCTGGAGTTCGGGATCGGCGCCGGCTGGTCCGAGTACGAGCACCGGATGTTCGGCCTCGAACTCGGCGGCGCGCGTCAGCGTATTGAGAAGCTGGACGAGGCACTTCGGATCATCAAGGCCCTGTGGTCCCCGGAGCCCTTCACCGACTTCGCCGGCGAGCACTACACCCTCGACAAGGCGGTGCACGCGCCCAAGCCGGTGCAGACCCCGCATCCGCCGATCTGGCTCGGCGGCACCGGCGAGAAGCGGATGCTGAAGCTGGTGGCCGAACAAGCGGACGTCTGGAACACGGTGAACCACGACGGCGTCGAGGAGGCCGCGCGGCTCTCCGGCGTCCTGGACCGCTGGTGCGCCGAGGTCGGCCGGGACCCGGGGGAGATCCGGCGCTCGGTGCAGCTGCGGCCGGACCCGCGCCGGGTGGTGGACGACGTCGCGCCGTGGCTGGACGCCGGCTTCACCGAGATCGTGCTGTTCTTCTCACCGGAGCAGCCGCTCGCCGACCTGGAGAAGGTCGCCGAGCGGCTGCCGGCACTACGTGCTCTGATCTAGTTGTTCTGATCTGTATCTGATCTAGAACCTAGCCCCTGTTCAAGGACCAGGTCGTCAGTTCACGTTCAGACCGGTGTCGTCGATGACGAACGAGGTCTGCAGCGAGGCGTCCTCGGTGCCGGTGAACTTCAGGGTGATGGTCTGGCCGATGTAGCTGGCCAGGCTGAAGGAGTGCTGGCTGTAGCCACTGTTGGCGTTGAGGTTGCTGTAGGTGGCCAGGGTGCCCACGACGGTGCCGGAGGAGTTCAGGACCTGCACCGACAGCTTGTCGTAGGCGGTGCTGGTGGTGGTCTCGGCGGTGTCGATGTGCAGCCAGAAGGAGAAGTTCGCCGTCTTGCAGGTGGAGGCGATGCTGACCTTCTGCGACAGGGTGTCGGTGTGGGTGGTGCCGTAGCCGTCGAGCCAGGCGTCGAAGCTGCCGGTGTGGGCGGGCTCGGAGGTGGTGTCGCTGTTGATGACACCGGCGGTGGCGGACCACGGGGTGGCGCTACCGGTCTCGAAGCCGGGGTTGCCCAGCAGCTGTGCGGCGGTGCAGCCGCCGCCACCGGAGGGGTTGACGGTCCAGGAGAAGGTGGTGGAGCCCGAGGCGGTGCCCGAGGACGCCGTCACGGTCACCGACGAGGTGCCGGTGCCGCTGGGGGTGCCGGTGATGGCGCCGGAGGAGCTGATCGACAGGCCGGCCGGGAGACCGGAGGCCGAGTAGGTCAGCGACTTGCCCGCCGAGTCCGAACCCGAGATCTGCAGAGTGCTGATCGCAGTGCCCTGCGTCGAGGTCTGGTTGCCGGGGCTGTTGACGGTGACCGTCTCGGTGCCGCCCTGGGCGTTGACCGTCCACGAGAAGGAAGTCGTGCCGGTCGCGGTGCCCGAGGACGCGGTCACGGTGACGGACGAGGTGCCGGTACCGCTCGGGGTGCCGGTGATGGCGCCGGAGGAGCTGATCGACAGGCCGGCCGGGAGACCGGTGGCCGAGTAGGTCAGCGACTTGCCGGCGGAGTCAGAGCCGGAGATCTGCAGGGTGCCGATGGCGGTGCCCTGCGTCGAGGTCTGGTTGCCCGGGTTGGTCACCGAGACCGTCTCGGTCGTCCCGTGGTTGATGATCGGGTGCGAGAGCGCACAGGCGTTGGTGTCGTTCGACCACGACGCCTGCTCGGGGTAGGTCCCGAAGGAGCCGAAGGAGACGTTGCCGCCGCCGCCGGTGGTCCCGGGCGCCAGCCACGCGCACTCGTCGGAGTTTTCCTGGCCGTTGTAGGAGGACCCGGTGTTGTTGGTCCAGCCGCCGGCCGGGTTCTGGTCGGACATCATCTCGTGCCACTCGTGGCCGAGGGTGATGGTGTAGCCGTCCAGGGTGCCGGGGGAGTTCACGAAGCCCACGCCGCAGCCGGCGCCGGAGTCCATGTTGTACGGCTGGTTGGAGAACGCGATGTCGCCGTAGGGCGAGGTCACGGCGCCGCCGGTGAGGGTGGAGTCACCGTTGTAGTCGTGCCAGGCGCAGTACTGGCCCTGGTAGTTGTCCGGGTTGGTACCGGTCGGGGACAGGATCACGTAGTAGGCGTCGCGGTTGGCCGCGGCGGTGGTGTTGCCGAAGTGTGCGGCGGCGTTGACCGCTTCCTGGCCCAGCTGGTGGCCGGTGGCGGCGGACGGGGAGGCGCCGGAGTTGTCGTACCAGACACCGGCGAGCACGCCGCCGGCCTGGTAGTTGATGTACTGCGAGGCGGGCAGGTTGGTCGGGCACGCGACCGCGCCGGTGGCCACACCCGGGCCGTCACACCACTGGGTCAGGTCCGCGGACCACAGTTCGTTGTTGGTGCCGATGCCCTTGAACATCTGCTGGGCGACCGAGGCGCCGCCGTCCGGGTCGCCGGAGAACTTGGCGTTGCCGTTGGAGTCGGTGCTCTGGGTTCCCCACTGGCTGCCGTAGAAAACCAGGTAGACCTTGCTCTTGCCGCCGTCCTGCACACCGATGCCGTCGATACCGCCGCCGTAGGACAGCGTCTCCGTACCGGTCGCGGCGTTGGTGGAGTTGGTGCTGGGGTGCGCGGCGTTCCAGGCCTTCTCCTTCTGGTTCTGCTGGATGGTGGGGACGGCCCCGTGCCGGTAGGGGTGGCCGTACGTGGGGTTATACGGGTTCTGCGTGGTGGTGCCGGAGTTGCCGGCGTCGGCGCCGGAGGGCGCTGTCATCGCCGCTCCGTTCGCGGCGGTGGCGAACAGCGTGATCGCCGCTGCGGCAAGGCCTGCCGCCGCTCTCAGTGGGACCCGGTGCACGTGGTTTTCCTCTCCGAACCGGTTCACGGTCCAGTGTTGGAGGGTGGGGTATAAGGACACGTACCGACCGGGAAATTAGGGGGCTTTCGGTTCGCCGTCAACGCACATCGCCGGTAAATATTCTGTAAACCTGGGGAGGCGCCGTCAGAATTAGCGTGCGGAGGGTATGCCGCAAGGGGTGGGTAAGGGCGTCGCAAGAGGCGCGCGTGACGGTGAAGGCCGAGGTCAACACCTGGAGACAACATCAAGGCCCGCTGATCCCGGGGATCAGCGGGCCTTGATATTCAGAGCAAATTCAGAGGTTCGCGAGAAGGGCGTCTAAAGGCCTTGTCCCGCCAGCCGCGCGAAAAGATCAAGCCGGATCAAGCCCGATCAAGCCGGATCAAGCCTGTCCTTCGTCGTCCACCCGGACCGTGCCGATTCCGGCCTCGGTGAGCCCGGGAAGGATCTTCTCGGCGTCGCCCTCGATCACCACCACCGCGTGCTCGGGGAACAGCCGCTTGGCCGCGGCGGCGTCCACCTCGTCCTTGGACAGCTGCGTGTACTCGGTGTACTTGCGGGTGTAGTAGTCGTCCGGCAGCCCGAACTCCACGATCTGCGCCAGCGCGCCGCCGACCGAGCCGGGGGTCTGCAGCGCGATCGGCAGCGAACCGGTGCGGTAGGCCTTCGTCGAGGCCAGCTCGTCGTCGGTCACGCCGCCGGTCTTGATGCGCTCGATCTCGGCCAGGGCGTCCACCGCGGCGTCGGCGGTCACCTCGGTGTGCACCGAGGCCGTCGCCGAGAACACGCCGCTGTCGCGGCTCAGGTCGAAGCCGCCGCGCGCGCCGTAGGTGTAGCCCTTCACCTCGCGCAGCTGGTGGTTCAGCCGGGAGTTGAAGGTGCCGCCGAGGATCGTGGCCATGGCCTCGATCGCGGTGTAGTCCGGAGTGTCGCGGCGCGGCGCGTGGTGCGCGATCGCCAGCACGGACTGCACCGCGCCGGGCCGGTCCACCACCAGGATCTCGCGGTCCACCAGGTCGCGGGCGCCGGTCGGGGCCGGCGGCGTGACCTCCGGGGCGGCCTGCCCGAGCAGGATCTCGCCGAGCGCGGCGACGTCCACCCCGGACAGGTCGCCGGCCAGCAGCAGGGTGCCGCCGAAGGCCAGGTGCGCGCCGTGGAACGCGCGGACGTCGTCCAGCGTCAGGGCGCTGACGGAGGCGACGGTCCCGGTGTCCTGCTTGCTGTAGCGGCTCTCCGGCAGGTACAGCCCGCGGTTCAGGGCCTCGTTGGCGCGGGTCCCGGGCATCGCCCACGCGGTGGTCAGCTTGGCGACGCGGTCGCCGCGGACCCGGTCGAAGTCGTTCTCGGCCAGCAGAGGCCGGCGCAGCGCCTCGGCGAGCAGGGCCACCGCGGCGGCGAGCCGGTCCACCGGGGCCTGCACGCCGACCCGGAGCACGTCGGCGTCGACCGAGCCGGACCAGGAGGCGCCCAGGGACTCCAGGGCCAGCGCGAAGTCGTCGCCGCTCTTGAGCTCCGTGCCCTCGCGCAGCAGGTCCGCCGTGATCTTGCCGACGCCCTCCTTGCCCGCCGGCTCCCGGACGAATCCGGCCTCCAGCAGCACGCCGGCGTAGGCCATGCGCTGGCCCGGCAGGTGTGCGGCGACGACCTCGCCGCCGGGCAGCGCGGTGCGGGTGACGGCCGGGAACTCGTACGGGCGCGGGGGCCCGCCGGCCGGGCGCTCGGAAACCAGGGTGTTGGTGCTCATGCGTCGGCCTCCTGGGCGTCCTCGGCGTCGGCGTCCCCGTCCGTCTCGGCGTCCGGCGTCGCGCTCGTCACGTACTCGATGACGACGCGGTTGTCGTCGGGAAGGATCAGGGCGGCGGCGCGCTGCACGTCCTCGGCGGTGACCGCCTCCAGACGCCCGAGGTACTCGCGCACGATCTTCGGGTCGCGCTCCAGGGTCGCGTACTGGCCGAGCAGGTCGGCTCGCCCCCCGAGCTCGCTGACGGCCCGCAGCCAGTCGCTGGTGAGCAGCGCCTTGGCCCGGCCGAGTTCGGCCTCTGACACCGGGTCGGTGCCGTCGGCCAGGGCGTCCAGCACGGCGGTGAACTCCCGCTCCACCTCGGCGGCCTCGACGCCGTCGCGCGGGCTGAACAGACCGAAGAAGACCGAGGCGCCGTAAGCCAGATTCCACACCGAGGTGTAGGACTCCTCGCGCTGCGCGAGGTTCTTCTCGGTGACCAGCTTGCGGTACAGCCGGGCGCCGCGGCCGCGGCCGAGGACGGTGGCCAGCACCTCGACGGCGGTGAAGTCCGGGTGCCGCGAGTCCGGCGCGCGGAACATCACGAACGTCATCGGGCGGGGCACCGAGTCGTCCGGCTCCACCCGGCGCTTCGTCTCGCCGATCTTGATCTGCGGCAGCGTGCCGTCCGGCGCGGCCGGGATGTCGCCGTGCCGCTGGATGCCGCCGAAGTACTTCTCCGCCAGGCGCACGACCTCTTCGGCGTCGACGTCGCCGGCGACGGTGAGCACCGCGTTGTTCGGCGAGTAGTAGACCGCGTTGAAGTCCTGGAAGTCCTCCAGGGCCGCTTCCTGCAGCTCGTCCATCGAGCCGATGGTGGTGTGGTGGTACGGGTGGCCCTCGGGGAAGGTGAGCTCCAGGGCGTATTCCACCCAGCGGCCGTAGGGCGGGTTGTCGTAGCGCTGCCGGCGCTCGTTCTTCACGACCTCGCGCTGGTTGTCCAGGGTGTCCTGGGTCAGGGCCAGCGAGCCCATGCGGTCGGCCTCCAGCCACAGCGCCAGCTCCAGCTGCGAGGAGGGCATGACCTGGAAGTAGTTGGTACGGTCGGGGCTGGTGGTGGCGTTGATCGCGGCGCCGCCGGCGGCCGTGACCCACTCGAAGTGCTCGCCCTTGGCCACGTGCGACGACCCCTCGAACATCAAGTGCTCGAACAGGTGCGCGAAGCCGTGTTTCCCGGCCCGTTCGTGGCGCGAGCCCACGTCGTACCAGAGGTTCACGGCGGCGATCGGCGTGGTGGGATCGGCGCTGACCACGACGCGCAGTCCGTTGTCGAGCACTGCTTCGTGGATCGGCCAGGGGAATGATGCGGCGGCCTTCTCGGCCTCTGGCGTACCCGGTTCGCTCTTGACCTCTGTCACGTTTGCCAGTCAACGCGATCGGTCGCCGGTTCGTCCACTCAACGCGCACAGCGTCCGCTGTAGGGGAACACCCCGCGCGCCGGGAGCGACTAACGTAACCGCGTGCCCAAGGACCACAGCCTCAACTTCGATCCGATCGAGCGCGCCTTCCAGTCGTGGACGGACCGCTGGGGTGAGTCCACCTCGATGCTCGCCATCACCTCGGTCATGCGGGCCCAGCAACTGCTGCTGGCCAGGGTGGACGCGATCGTGAAGCCCTACGAGCTCACCTTCGCGCGCTACGAGGCGCTGGTGCTCCTGACCTTCAGCCGGGCCGGATCGCTGCCGCTGTCGAAGATCGGGCAGCGCCTGCAGGTGCACCCGACGTCGGTGACGAACATCATCGACCGGCTGGAGAAGTCGGGCCTGGTGGCCCGGCGCCCCAATCCCGACGACGGCCGCGGCACCCTGGCGGAGATCACCGCCAAGGGGCGCGAAGTCGTCGAGGACGCCACCCGCGACCTGATGGCCGCCGAGTTCGGGATAGGGGCGCTGAGCGCGGAGCAGCACCGATCGCTGTTCGAAGTGTTGCGGGAGCTGCGGGTCGCGGCCGGCGACTTCGAGGTCTAGGGAGCCCGGGTTGCCTGCTCGGCGGACTCCTGTTCGCATTTAGTAGGACGTCCTAGTAAAATCTCGGGGTATGGACTCCGAGCAGATCTCCGCAGGCCGCGACCGCTGGCAGGCACGCTACGACGCCGCGCGCAAGCGGGACGCCGATTTCACCACGATCTCCGGCACCGACGTCGAGCCGGTCTACGGCCCGCCGGAGGGCTCCGAGGTCCCCGGCTTCGAGCGCATCGGGTGGCCGGGGGAATTCCCCTACACGCGCGGGATCCACCCGACCGGGTACCGCGGCAAGCCGTGGACCATCCGGCAGTTCGCCGGCTTCGGCAACGCCGAGCAGACCAACGAGCGCTATCGGATGATCCTGGCCAACGGCGGCGGCGGCCTGTCCGTGGCCTTCGACATGCCGACGCTGATGGGGTACGACTCCGACTCCGGCCGCGCCCTCGGCGAGGTCGGGCACTGCGGCGTCGCCATCGACTCCGCCGCCGACATGGAGGTGCTGTTCAAGGACATCCCGCTCGGTGACGTCACCACCTCGATGACGATCAGTGGCCCGGCGGTCCCGGTGTTCTGCATGTACCTGGTCGCCGCCGAGCGTCAGGGTGTGGACATCGGCCGGCTCAACGGCACGCTGCAGACCGACATCTTCAAGGAGTACATCGCGCAGAAGGAGTGGCTGTTCGACCCCGAGCCGCACCTGCGCCTGATCGGCGACCTGATGGAGTTCACCGCCGAGAAGGTGCCGGCGTACAAGCCGCTGTCGGTGTCCGGCTACCACATCCGCGAGGCGGGAGCGACGGCCGCGCAGGAGCTGGCGTTCACCCTGGCCGACGGGTTCGGCTACGTGGAACTCGGACTGTCGCGCGGCATGGACGTGGACGTGTTCGCCCCCGGCCTGTCGTTCTTCTTCGACGCGCACGTGGAGTTCTTCGAGGAGATCGCCAAGTTCCGCGCGGCCCGCCGCATCTGGGCCCGCTGGATGCGCGACGTCTACGGCGCCAAGACCGAGAAGGCGCAGTGGCTGCGCTTCCACACCCAGACCGCCGGTGTGTCGCTGACCGCGCAGCAGCCGGACAACAACGTGGTCCGCACCGCGATCGAGGCCCTGGCCGGCGTCCTGGGCGGCACCAACTCGCTGCACACCAACGCCCTGGACGAGGTGCTGGCCCTGCCCTCGGCGAAGGCGGCCGAGATCGCGCTGCGCACGCAGCAGGTGATCATGGAGGAGACCGGCGTCGCGAACGTCGCCGACCCGCTGGGCGGCAGCTGGTACGTCGAGGCGCTGACCGACCGCATCGAGGCCGAGGCCGAGGCGATCTTCCAGCGCATCAAGGACCTGGCACCGAACGGCGCCCAGCACCCGGTCGGCCCGATGACCGCCGGCCTGCTGCGCGGCATCGAGGACGGCTGGTTCACCTCCGAGATCGCCGAGGCCTCGTTCGCCTACCAGCGCTCGGTCGAGAAGGGCGACAAGCGCATCGTCGGCGTGAACGCCTACACCGACGCGATCGACGAGCCGCTGGAGATCCTGCGCGTCTCGCACGAGGTGGAACGCGAGCAGGTGCGCGTCCTCGGCGCGCGCAAGGCGCAGCGCGACAACGCCGCGGTCGAAGCGGCCCTGGCGACGATGCTGGAGGCGGCGCGCAGCGGGGCGAACATGGTGCCCTCGATGCTGGACGCGGTGCGCGCCGAGGCGACGCTCGGCGAGATCTGCGACGCGCTGCGCGCGGAGTGGGGCGTCTACCGGGAGCCGGCCCGGATCTGAGAATTCAGTTCGCTGAGAACGGCCGGCCGGACCCGATCGGGTCCGGCCGGTTTGTTGTGGGCCCGGAACCAGACGCCGGCCGGTGGCGCGAGCGCGGGACCATCGGCACGACGAGCGCCGCGACTTGATCTGGATCAGGGCTCTGGACCCCGGCGCTCGTCTCCTGACTCAGGAGGCTAGATCCCGCCGCTCAGCCGCAGCTGCGCCAGCCCCGCCAGCACCACCGAAACGAACCGCGTCAGGTAGTCCTCGTCGACCGGCTGCCCCTTGATCAGGATCCGGTGCACCAGCGTCCCGCAGATCATGTCGAAGATCAGGTCGATGTCCGTCTCGCCCTCGACCTCGCCGCGGGCGCACGCGCGCTCCCAGGCCTCGTACACCAGGTGCCGTTGCGGGTCGATCACCTTGCCGATCACCTTCGCGCGCAGCGACGGGTCGCGGTCGGCCTCCGCCGACAGCGCCAGCAGTGCCGCCTGTGTTTCCGGAAGTTGCAGCAGTTCCACGTACTGGCCGACGGTGGCCAGGGCGTCCTGCAGCATAGAGCCGCGGTCCAGGACCTCCAGGTGCGAGAACAGCTCGGCCATCGCGTCCACCACCAGGTCGGCCTTGCCCGGCCAGCGGCGGTAGAGGGTGGTCTTGGCGACGCCGGCGCGCGAGGCCACCTCGGCGATCGTCAGATCGGGCCAGCCGCGTTCGGCGAGCAGGGCGCGGGTGGCGGTGAGGATGGCGATGTCGGCGTCGGCGTTGCGGGGCCGGCCGCGGGTGCGGGCGCCGCTGCTCTGCGCTGGATCTGCTGGATCTGCTGGATCTGAAGGATCCCGTGTGTCCTCGGACCCCGACGCCATGGCCGCCGCCTCCTTCTGAAGTCGCTCGTCGTCGGATGCCCGGTATACCGGTGCGTACTCGTGGACCCCTGGTGACAGCTTGTTCACCCGATCTTCACGCGGCCCGGTCTTTTGCGATACGCTTCGACGCGTATCTTAATGACGAGTCTTGCTTCCACGAGCGGGACACGCAAGTACGCCGCCCCCTCCAGGTGGGGACCCGGAGGGGAGTTGGCGTGAGGTTAGTCGGAAAGGGGAGGATGGCGCCATGAGACAGCGACCTCAGATCCCCGGGATGGCCGCCGGCGGAGGCGCCGGCCTGCCCGCCTCAGCCTTGCGCGGCGTGGTGGACCTCGGGGCCCTCGCCGCCAAGCCGCAGGCCGCAGGGCCCGCGTCGGCCCAGGCGGCCCCGGCCGAAGGCGGCGCGCCGGGCTCCGGCCCGGCCGGCGACGGTACCGGCTCCATCACCTCGCCCCTGGTCTTCGACACCTCCGACGGCACGTTCGACGCCGACGTCATCGAACGCTCGATGACGGTTCCGGTCGTCATCGACTTCTGGGCCGAGTGGTGCGGCCCGTGCAAGCAGCTCTCCCCGGTGCTGGAGCGGCTGGCCGGCGAGTACGGCGGCCGCTTCGTGCTGGCCAAGCTGGACGTGGACGCGAACCCGCTGCTGGCGCAGGAGTTCGGCATCCAGTCCATCCCGATGGTGATGGCCGTGGTCGGCGGCCGCCTGGTCCCGCTGTTCCCGGGCGCGGTCCCGGAGGCGCAGGTCCGCCGCTACCTGGACGAGCTGCTGCGGCTGGCCGCCGAGAACGGCGTCACCGGCACCGCCGACGGCCAGGCTCCGGCCGAGCTGCCCGAGCCGCCGATGGACCCGGCGCTGGCCGCCGCCTACGCCGCGCTGGAGGAGAACGACCTCGACGGCGCCGCGCAGGCCTTCCGCAACGTGCTGGCCGCGAGCCCCGGCGACACCGAGGCCAAGCTGGCGCTCGCGCAGGTCGAGCTCATGCTCAACACCCGCGACCTGGACGCCGGCCAGGTGCAGGCCGACGCCGAGGCCAAGCCGGACGACGCCGCGGCCCAGATCGCCGCCGCCGAGCTGGACCTGTCCACCGGCCGGGTGGAGGCCGCGATCGACCGGCTGGTGGCCTTCGTGGCCCGCACCGCCGGCGCCGACCGGGACGCCGCGCGGGTGAAGTTGCTCGACTTCTTCGAGCTGCTCGGCCCGGAGGACCCGCGTACCGCGGTGGGCCGTCGCAAGCTCACCAGCGTGCTGTTCTGAAGGCTTGCTCAACCCCGGCTCAGCGGGGCGTTCCAGCCCCTTGGGACGCCCCCGCCGCAGGGCCTGGAAAAACGCCCCCGCGCCTGATCAAGACCGGCGTGGGGGCCGTGATTTTACCTTTTCTTTGCCAAGTGTCACACCGGCTTGACGGCTCGTCAGACCTCGGATGAGAGCGCCGTCACAGCCTGGGGGTTAGCGGCTTTTGTCCGCATTTCGCAACTACACAGAGTATCCAATTAGGCGTCAGTTCTCGTTTATGAGTGCCTGAAGCCTCTCCGGCGGGCAAAGGCCGTCCCGCGTTCGTGTTACCGGTCGGTAACGAACCCCTTGTGCGGCGGGCGCGAGTAGACCACGATCACATCCGCTCGGTCTGTTAATCCGACGATCCCCGAAACGATCGCGCGGCAGCAGGTCCCCACCGGGTCGGCAGAGCTTCTCGTCGCTGCCGTAGCCGAGGAGCCCCCAGGGGCTCCCCTCGGTCCGCATGCCGCGGTCCGGCGCGTGCCGGACTCGTCCCATCCGCTCGTGGAGGAGTAACGCATGAAGGACGCATTGGGCTCCCAGGTGCTGGGCGGCACCAAGTGGAAGCGCTTCGCCCTGGTGATGGTCCCCACCGTCGGCATCGCCGGCGCGATGACCGTCGCGATGGCCAACGGTGTGCTGGCGAGCTCCTTCGCCGTGTCCGGCCAGCAGTTCAAGGTCTCCGCCGACCAGCTCGACGGCCAGACCTTCGCGCAGTCCGGTGACGTCATCGTGGATGCGAACGGCAAGGCCCACGCGGTCGCCGTGGCCGGCATCAAGAGCGCCACCATCACCAACATGTGCCAGTCGGTGGTCGTCCCGGTCCCGGTCCTGGGCAACCTGTCGATCATCCTGCGGGCCGGCGGCGGCGGGACCCCGGTCAGCGCCACCGACCTGGTCCTGGACACCAACCAGGTGAACGCGGACGCGACGTTCACCGGCGTGACCATCGGCGCCAGCGCCGGGGACATCGCCGCCAAGACCGGCATCCAGGGCTTCGACAAGCACACCGGCAACCCCGACGGCTCCACCACCCCGTTCGCCGCCGGCGACTTCGGCCAGGTCGTGGACCACGCGGTGCTGACCGGCGTGAAGCAGACCGCCTACTCCACCACCGCCGGCACCATGGCGCTCAAGGGCCTGTCGATCTCGGCCAACCTGAGCAGCAAGGGCTGCTTCTAGCCCTTGAGGCTCGCAAGGGTTCTGATACAGCCTGGGGGTGGGCGTGAGTAGGGCGCGTCCACCCCACACCATCAGCACATGTCGGGAGTATTAGCCGTGAGTACCTTGAACGCCGAGTTCTCCGCCGGGCCAGAGCACGTCGTGGTCAGAGGGTGGCGCACGTTCAAGGTGTGGCGCCGCTCCCGGCCCTTCTGGGCCGGGCTGTGGACCCTCCTGGCCGCCCTGGAGCTGTGGAGCATCCCGTTCCTGCAGCCGCTGCTGGTGCAGCACAAGCTGAACATCAAGATGGCCGGCATCGCCGGCGTGTCGACGATGGCGATCACCCCGGCGCTGATCATGATGGCCGCCGCGATGTGGTTCGCACCCGGCTACCGGGTCTTCGCCGGCGTCTTCACCCTGGTGTGCGCGCTGCTGTCCATGGTCGTGTCGAACTTCGGCGGCTTCCTGCTCGGGATGCTGCTCGGCGTGTTCGGCGGCGGGCTGGCCTTCTCCTGGACGCCCCGGCTGACCGAGGAGCAGATCGCCGCCCAGGCCAGAGCCGAACAGGCCTACCGGGACGCGCTGGCCGGCGACATGCCGCCCTCGGCGCGCGCGCCGCTGGCGTCCGCGGCCGCCGAGGACCAGGACCCGGCCCCCTACCAGTTCCAGGAGACCGAGGAGCAGAACTCGGCCGCCGGACCCATTCCGGGCGTCGCGGGTTACCAGGGCACCAGGGGCGAGATGACCTCGGCCCTGCCGCAGACTGGCGACCCCGAACCCGCCGATACTGTTCCGGCCACGCCGCCGCGGGATTCCGTCCCGCCGCTGCCGCGGGCCGAGGACACACCCGCAGGGGGCTTGACGTCTTGAGTGCCACTGGCCGCAATGGAAACGACAACACCGCCGGACCGGACCCGGAGGAGCCGCAGGCCCACCGGGAGCGCGGCACGGCGGCGGGAGCCGGCCCGCTGGGCTTCGCCGACCTCGCCGAGATGCGGGCCGCGATCCTGCGCGCCGAGCGTGCCAAGCTCGCCGGTGCCGCGGGGGCGCCGGCCGGGCGTGACGCGGTGCTGGAGGCCCTGATGCGGGCCCGGCGCGAGAGCCGGGGCGCTGCCGCGTCCTCTGCCGCGTCCACCGGCGTGTTCGCGCTCGACGCCGGTCCGGAGCCCGAGCCCGACACCGAGACCCCGCTGCGCTCGCGCAGCGGCGGCGTGAACAAGCCGCGCGCCGTCGTGCCGACGCCGCTGCTGGCCGCCGAGGCTGTGCGCCTGGTGGACTCCGCGCACACCAAGCGGGCCCGCATGGTGACCGCGATCGGCCTGCCAGCCGTCTTCCTGGCCGCCACCGGCGTCGCGGTGATGCCGACGGTCGCGAACGCGGCCAGCTCGTCGTCGACCTCGCCCTCGTCGTCCACAGCCTGCGCGCCGGGATCGGCGGCGGTGAAGAACCCGGCCGCCCCGAAGACCACCGCGCCGACCACGGCGCCCAGCTCCGGGGCCGGCACCCCCACCTCCTCCTCGACCAAGCCCGGCTCCGCCGCGACCCCCGGCGCCCCGCAGCCGACCACCGCCCCGACCTCGCCGCAGCAGTCGGCACCGTCGAACCGGCCGTCTAGCGCCCCGTCGGGCACCACGGCCCCGCCGGTGAAGCCGACGCCGACCACCGCCCCGACGGGCACCACCGCGCCGCCCGACAAGGCCCCCACCACGGCCCCGTCCTCGGCGCCGACCACCACCCCGAGCCCGAGCTCCTCGGTCACCTGGTGGAACCCGCTGAGCTGGCTGGGCACCCAGGTCAACGACGTGTTCAACCCGCCGGCCTCGTCCACGACCAACTCCACGGTGAACAAGCTGGCCGCCGCCCCGGCCGCGGCCCCGAGCACGACCCCGACGACGTCCCCGACCCCGCTGCTGTCCATCGGCCTGGGCGACTCCTCGTCGAGCCCGTCGAGCCCGACCACGGCGCCGAGCTCGAAGCCGACCTCGGACCCGACCACGCCGGTGGTGCCGCAGCCGACGTCGAGCGGGTCGACGAAGCCTTCGGCGCCGAGCACGTCTTCGAGCTCAGCACCGTCGACGTCGAGTTCGAGCCCGTCGGGCGGGGCGACGACGGTCACGGTCGGTGGGAAGTCCTACGCACTGGCCCCCGCTTCCGGGACGGTTTGTGCCGCGGCTGCGGATCAGACCGCCATGCGCGAGGTGGAATGGCACTTGCACGCCTCGTCGCTGACTCTGAACAACCAGAAGTTCGAGGGCTTCCGGCAGATCAACACGGGGGACGGCAAGACGGTGACCGTCATGGTCATCCACGCCGACTCGATCGAGTTGACGGACATGGTGACCTACAACGAGGACGGTACCCACAAGGTCTACTCCAACGGCGGCGCGGGCAAGACGGTCACTTTGACCAATGTCACCCTGCACGTGCTTAAGCAGATGGGGACCATGGTCGCGCCGATCCCGTTCGGTCCGGTCACGCTGGGCCCTCAGGGAGAAGCCGGGACCGACCTCGCCAGCCAGACGGTGATGTTGCTGCTCCAGGCGAATCTGCCGCTTCCGTTCCCGACCATCTTCACGAATGTCGACGTCGACCAGTACACGCTGACGTCCGACACGCTCAACATCCCCGGCTTCAACATCTCGCAGGCCTCCTGAACCGTCTGCGCCCGTCGGGCGAAAGTGATCGTCGAGCCCGTGCCCGCCCTCCCGGCGGGCACGGGCGTCTGCTTTGATGAGAACTCCGACACCGCCGTCGGATCACCAGTCCGCACCCCGGGCTCGCGAGAAAGGGTCGGCGCCGAGATGGGCGAGTTCGTACGCGTGGAGACTGAGGGTGCGGTGGGCGTGATCCGCCTGGACCGCCCGAAGATGAACGCGCTGAACGTTCAGGTGCAGCGGGAGCTGCACGAGGCCGCCGATCAGGTGAGCGCCGACGAGGCCGTCCGGGCCGTGGTGATCTGGGGCGGCGAGCGGGTCTTCGCGGCCGGTGCGGACATCAAGGAGATGCAGGACATGTCCTACGCGGACATGGCGCGGCACTCCGTGCGGCTCCAGAACGCCTTCAAGGCGTTGGCGGGCATCCCCAAGCCGGTCATCGCCGCCATCACCGGCTACGCCCTGGGCGGCGGGTGCGAGCTGGCGCTGACCGCCGACTTCCGGGTCGCGGCCGAGGACGCCAAGCTCGGCCAGCCGGAGATCCTGCTCGGCCTGATCCCCGGCGCCGGGGGTACGCAGCGGCTCCCGCGCCTGGTCGGCCCGGCCAAGGCCAAGGACCTCATCTTCTCCGGGCGCCAGGTGGACGCCGCCGAGGCGCTGGCCATCGGGCTGGTGGACCGCGTGGTGCCGGCGGCCGAGGTGTACAAGACTGCTGTGGAGTGGGCGGGCACTTTCGCCGGGGGCCCGGCGTTGGCCCTGAAGGCGGCCAAGGAGGCCGTGGACCACGGGCTGGAGGTGGACTTGGACACCGGTCTGGAGATCGAGCGCCTGCAGTTCACCGGCACCTTCGCCACCGACGACCGGACCGAGGGCATGCGGGCTTTCGTCGCCAAGGAGAAGCCGGGCTTCGCCGGACGTTGAATGAGGGAGGGGCCCCGCCGGGGTCCCCGGTGAGCCAAGGAGGCGTCACGGCCATGGAACAGCTCCCGCAGGCGGCCCAGGCCCGGATGGACGAGATCCGGAGCTCCGGCACCTGGGGCTCGGCCCTGACCACCAACGAGTTCGCCGCCGTGCGCGCCGCCGGCTTCGAACCGGTGGGCCAGGTGCTCGGTTCGTGCGTGTACCACCTGGGCTACACCGGCGCCTACAACTGCCCCGGGGCGTGGATGGGCGGTGCGGGGTACACCTCGACCTCCACGGGCCGCTATTCGGCCTACGCGCCGCTGACACAGTCCCTGTACGAGGCGCGCCGGCTGGCCCTGGACCGGATGAGCACCGAGTGCACGATGCTCGGCGGCGACGGGGTGGTCGGCGTGCGGCTGACGATCCGGCGCTTCCCGGCCGGCGGGCTGGAGTTCTCGGCGATCGGCACCGCGGTGCGCGCCCCGAACAGCGCCGTGAAGCTGCGACACCCGTTCACCTCCCACGTCACCGGCCAGGAGTTCGCCAAGCTGGTGATGAACGGCTGGATCCCGGTGTCGCTGGTGCTCGGGATCGCCATCGGCACCCGGCACGACGACTGGTGGACCCGCATGTCATCCCGCCGCTGGGCCGGCAACCAGGAGGTGGCCGGCTACACGGACCTGGTGAACCAGACCCGCCACGCCTCCCGGGAGGAGCTGGCCCGGCACGTGCGCGGTGTGCACGCCGACGGCGTCGTGGTGTCCTCCGTGGAGCTGGAGATCCGGGAGCGCGAGTGCCCGGTCACCGACGGCCAGCGGGACCACATCTGCGAGGCGACCGCGATCGGCACCGCCATAGCGGCGTTCAAGACCAGCGGCCAGCCGGCCCGGACCGGCTCGCTGGCGATCATGTCGCTGGACCCGGAGCGGCGCGCGGCCGCCCGGCGCGAGACTTCTGTGCGATACCTGTGACTCCCTTCAACGAGGGCTGGAGAGGCAGAGATAATGGCTGACAAGATCGCCCACACCGCCGCCGGCGTGCCCGAGGACGCCATGCGGCGCCTGGCCGAGCTCAAGCCCGGGGCGCCCGGCTCGATCTTCACCTCGGACCTGTCGGTGAACGAGTTCCTGCTGGTCAAGGAGGCCGGCTTCCGGCCCCTGGGGCTGGTGCTGGGCTCCTCGATCTACCACGTGGGCCTGCAGGTCGCGCGCTGGGGCAAGAGCCAGGAGCTCGACGTCCTGAGCCAGGCCATGTACCACGCCCGCGAGCTGGCGATGACCCGGATGGAGGCCGAGGCGGACGCGCTCGGCGCGGACGGGATCGTGGGCGTCCGCCTGGAGGTGGAGTTCAAGGAGTTCGGCGCCGACGTCGCGGAGTTCATCGCGATCGGCACCGCGGTCAAGGACGACGGCACCGGCCAGCACGGGGACGTCACCTGGCGCAACAACAAGAACCAGCCCTTCACCTCGGACCTGTCCGGCCAGGACTTCTGGACCCTGATCCGCGCCGGCTACGCGCCGCTGGGGATGGTCATGGGCTCGTGCGTCTACCACATCGCGCACCAGCGCTTCGGCGCCGCGCTGGGCAACATCGGCAAGAACGTGGAGCTGGAGCAGTTCACCCAGGCCCTGTACGACGCCCGCGAGCTGGCCATGGCCCGCATGCAGGCCGAGGCGGAGGCGCTGCACGCGGAGGGCATCGTCGGCGTCCAGCTGCGCAACCACAGCCACACCTGGGGCTCGCACACCACGGAGTTCTTCGCCCTGGGCACCGCGGTCCGCCCGCTGCGCCCGGACCACCAGATCGAGCGCCCGACGATGGTGCTGAGCCTGGACTAGAGACCCGCAGACGCACCGAAAGAGTGGTTGAGTAAGCGCTATGACCACTGACAACCTCCCGGAGCCGGCGGCCGGCGACGAGAACGACGTCTCCGCCGAGCTGATCGCGGCCTCACTGCGCGCCGACACCGCGGACCTGGAGATCTACGCGCGCGTGCTGTCCACGAACCTGATCGACACCCTCCCGCCCGGCGCGGTGAAGCTGGAGCGCAAGCGCAGCCTGTCCGACCGCGCCGCCGGCCGCGAGGGGCGCGTGGAGTCGGTCGACGTGACGCTGGGCGAGCAGCGCATGACCCTGCGCCTGGGCAAGCACGGCCCGGTCGGCGAGGTGTGCAAGGAGGTCCGCGGCATCGTCCTGTCCCGCCAACAGGTCGCCATGGACGTCTGGATCCAGACGCTGTCCACGGCCATCGCCGAGACCGCGCGCTCGAACGCCCGCGCCCGCGAAGTGCTGCAACGCTTCGTCCTGGGGGAGTGAGACCCGAACCGCGAAGCCGGCGAGCGCGGCCCGGAACCTCTCAGCGAGATCACGAGTCGGCAACGGCGCGCCCTTCGAACTGGCGCGCCAACCCGCTGATTCGGCAAAGTGGCGAACCACGTGTGCCCGCCGGCAGCGTGAACCGCCCGCCACACGGAAGCACGGACCGCCCATGACAACGCCGCCCGACGCGGGGAGCGACCCCGACCGTCCCGGCGAACGGCGCGGCCTGGAGAGCTACCCGGAGTTCTTCGCCTACCCGATCGATCCCGACGTACACGAGACCGCGCTGATACCCCGCGTCCCGAACGGCGGGGCGCCGCCGTATCAGAAGCCTGGAACCGCGGGAACCCCGGAATCCGGGGCGGGCGAAGAGATCCGGCCCGGGGCCGGGTCAGCGGCCGTGTATCCGGAGACTTATATAGAGGACAAGGCCTCGGGCTACCCGGCGCCGGCTCCGCACGCGCAGAATCCGGCGCCGGCACCGAACGCACAGGCTCAGATTCCGCCGATGCGGGCGCCGGATGCGCCGCCGCCGCAGGTTTCCCACGAGCCGCGCGAGCCAGCTCGGCGCCCGCTCGCTGCGGCAACGGATTCGCTGGCTGGCTACGAGCCGACTCCGCAAGTATCGGCCCAGGCCCCGCCGCGCGCGCAAAGCCAGCCGGCGCCAACGCTTCCGCCGCCGCGCACGCCGACTTTGCCGCCGGACTCGCACGCGCCGGCCCACACTTCGCCGCCGGCTCCCTACGAGCCGCAGGGGTCGGCCCCAACTCCGCCGCCCGCGCAATCCCAGTCGGCGCCAACGCGCCCGCCTTTGTTCTCACGCACATCGGTACCGCCCCATCCGCCGTATGCGCAGACCCCGGCCTCCGCGCAGCCGACGCCGACGTCCTACGAGCCGCAGGGATCGCCCTCAACTCCGCCGCCGTACCCGCAAACCCAGTCGGCGCCAACCTTCCCGCCGCAGGCGTCGCCCTCAACGCCGCCGCGCGCGCAAACGCAGTCGGCCCCGACCTTCCCGCCGCCGCATGCGCAGACCCCGGCGCCCGCGCAGCCGACCCTCCCGCCGCAGGCGTCGCCCTCGACTCCGCCGCCGCGCGCGCAAACGCAGTCGGCGCCAACCCTTCCGCCGCCGTATGCGCACACCCTCGCGCCCGCGCAGCCCACGCTTCCGCCGCAGGCGTCCTACGAGCCGCTGGGGTCGCCCTCAACTCCGCCGCCGTACCCGCAAACGCAGTCGGCGCCAACCCTTCCGCCGCCGCACACGCCGCCCCCGCGCGACCCGGCCCAGCCCTCACCGCCGCCCAAACCCCGCCCCCGCAGCAGGGGGCGCCGCCGCGCCAAGCGCAGCCTCCTGGCGTCCCTCTGGCCGTTCCAGGCCTTCGCCCGTCCCGCCGCGTCCCCGAACTCCGGCCACATCCGTTCTCGCTCCACCACCGCGACCGTGTGGCGGAAGTTGCGTGCCGATCGTGCGGCGGTCGTCGGGGGCTGGACCGTCGTGCTGCTGGTGCTGCTGGCGGTGTTCGCGCCGGTGGTCACCGGGGCGTTCGGGGTGGGGCCGAACACGTTGCATCCCGAGCTCACCGATGCCACGTTCGGGCCGCACGGTTCGTTCGGGGGCATCAGTTGGGCGCATCCGCTCGGGGTGGATCAGCGGATGGGGCGCGACATCATGGCGCGGCTGTTGTTCGGCGCCCGCGTGAGTCTGCTCATCGCCGGGGGTGCGACGCTGCTCAGCGTCGCGCTCGGGGTGGGGCTCGGGGTGGTCTCCGGGTACCTCGGCGGGCTGGTGGACCTGATCGTCATGCGGGTCGCCGACGTCTTCCTGGCGTTCCCGCTGATGCTCTTCGCCCTCGGGCTCACCGGTGCCTTGTCCGATCAGGCCTTCGGCCTGTCCGGCAACTCGTTGCGCATCGCCATCATGATCTTCGTGATGGGGTTCTTCAACTGGCCCTACATCGCGCGCATCGTGCGTGCGGAGGTGCTCTCGCTGCGTGAGCGCGAGTTCGTCGACGCCGCTCGGGCGATGGGGGCCACCACCCGTTGGATCGTGTGGCGGGAGTTGATGCCCAATCTGCTCGCGCCGATCCTCGTCTACACCACGCTGCTCATTCCGGCGAACATCATCTTCGAAGCCGGATTGTCCGCGTTGGGCATAGGTCTGGACCCGCCCGCCGCCTCGTGGGGCCAGATGCTGACCGACGCGGTCTCGACCGTGTACACCGACCCGGAGTATCTGATCGTGCCAGGCATGGCAGTATTCATCACCGTGCTGGCGTTCAACCTGTTCGGCGACGGGTTGCGGAACGCCACCGATCCCACTGCGCAGTGACGCTCGCGGCACGACGCCGGCCCTCGCCGGCCATGAAGAAGGAAACCGCTGTGATACCTAAGTTCGCGATCCGCGCGGGGGCCCTTGCCGCGGCGCTCGCCCTGGCCCTGTCCGCCTGCGGCTCCAGCGGCGGCGGGGCCGGGGCCTCGGCCCTGGGACCGGGCTTCGACCTGGCGAGCAAGCAGGTGCTCAACCCGTCGACCAAGACCGGCGGCACCATCAACCTGATCTCCTCGCAGTCGTTCGACTCGATCGACCCCGGGGTCACCTACGCCGCGCAGACCTGGAACCTGTTCCGGCTGTTCGCCCGGCCGATGATGGCCTACGAGCACACCCCCGGCGGCAACCAGATCGTCGGCGACCTGGCCACCGGCCCCGGGCGGCAGAGCAACGGCGGCAAGACCTGGACCTACACCCTGCGCGACAACGCCACGTTCGAGGACGGCACGCCGATCACCTCCACCGACGTGCGCTGGGCGATCGAGCGCGCCAACTGGTCCTACCTGGTCGGCAACGGCCCGACCTACTTCCACAACATCCTCACTCCGCCGAACGACCCGCGGTTCACGAACCTGGACGTCTACAAGTCCGGGGACAAGATGTTCGACAAGATCATCGAGACGCCCAACGCGCAGACCATCACCTTCAACCTCCCGCAGGCCTTCGGCGAGTTCGACTACGTCATGACCCTGCTCCAGACCGCCCCGGTCGAGCACGCCCTGGACGCCAAGGACACCGGCGTGACCTACGGCAAGAAGCCGATCTCCACCGGCGCCTACAAGATCCTCAGCTATGACCCGGGCAAGGAGCTCAAGCTCGTCCCGAACCCGGCCTACAACCAGGTCTCCGACCCCAACAAGATGCACGTGGCCCTGGCCGACGTCGTCGACGTGCAGCTCGGCGTGGACTCCGCCGAGCGCGACCAGCGGCTGCTGGACGGCCAGGCCGACGCCGACGTCGGCTCGGCGCTGACCGTGGCCAACCACGCCAAGGTCCTGCAGGACAGCGTCCTGAAGTCGCAGACCGACGACGCCGCGGACTCCTCGATCGCCTACTCCTCGATCAACACCCAGCTGATCACGGACGTCTCCTGCCGGCAGGCGATCGAGTACGCGGTGGACAAGAACACCGTGCTGAACCAGCTCGGCGGCCAGTGGGGCGGCACCGTGGCCACCAACCTGCTCACCAGCGGCATCCCGGGCGCGGTCCAGTTCCCGTCGTACACCTACGACCCGGGCAAGGCGAAGAGCCTGCTGGCGCAGTGCAAGGCGAGCTCGCCGGGGCTGTTCGACAGCAGCGGCACGCTGAACTTCAAGATCGCCGCGCAGACGAACGCCCCCGACCTGCAGAACGCCGCGACCGCGATCCAGTCCTCGCTGGCCGGCGTGGGCATCAGCACCCAGGTCACGCTGTTCCCGTTCGGCCAGTACAGCCAGTACTGCGGCAACGAGGCCTACTCCAAGGCGCACCGGCTGGGCATGTGCCTGGCCAACTGGGGCCCGGACTGGCTCACCGGCTACGGCATGCTCGACCAGCTGGTCACCGCCAACGGCATCTCGGCCACCGGCAGCCAGAACTACGCGTTCCTGGACGACCCGGTGGTCAACTCCCTGGAGAAGGAAGCGCTGTCCAGCTTCGAGCCGAGCACCCAGCAGCAGGACTGGGTCAAGATCGACCATCGCGTGATGGACCTGGCCGCGGTGGTGCCGCTGATGGACCGGCACGTCATGCGCTTCCGCTCGGCCCGGCTGACCAACGTGATGATCAACCAGGCCGGCTCCGGCGGCTACGACCTGTCGGTCCTGGGCGTGAAGTCGTGAAATGACCTGCCCGAGTGTGAAACGACCTGCTCCGCGCGCCCAGGCGCCGACTGGCGCCTGCCCGGTACACCGGGGCCCCGGGCGCGCGGCGAAACCACAGTGAAACGAGGGGAGCGCGCGGCGGCATGACGACCTTCCTGATCCGCCGGGCCGTCACCGCCGTGATGCTCATGCTCGGCGTGGTCCTGGTGACCTTCCTGGTCTTCTACGTCGTACCCGGGCTGGGCGGGCGCACCACCGACCAGCTGGCCGCGCAGTTCGCCAGCCGCGACCCCTCGCCGGAGCAGCTGGCGCGCATCGAGCACCGGCTGGGCCTGGACCAGCCGCTGTACGTTCAGTTCTGGGACTATCTCAGGGCCCTGGTGGCCGGCGAGGATCTGCCGCCGGGATCGGGCGCCGCGCACTGCTCGGCGCCCTGTCTGGGCTACTCCTGGCGGCTGCACGAGTCGGTGCTGGCGCTGATCCTGGACCGGCTGCCGGTGACGGTCTCCATCGCGGTCGGCGCGGCGGTGCTGTGGCTGGTCCTCGGCGTCGCCTCCGGCGCCCTGGCGGCCGTGGCCCGCGGCGGTTTCGCCGACCGGGCGATCCGGGTGGCCGCGCTGCTCGGGGTCTGCATGCCGGTGGTGTTCATCGGTCCGCTGGCGCGGGCCAAACTCACCTGGCTGTTCCCCTCGGTGACCTACTATTCGTTCCTGCACAACCCTTTTGTGTGGGCCGACCACCTGGCCCTGCCGTGGGTGACGCTGTCGATGGGCTACTTCGCGCTCTACACGCGGCTCACCCGTTCGGGCATGATCGAGGCCTTGTCCGGCCAGTTCATCCGGACCGCGCAAGCCAAGGGCCTGAGCCGCCCGCGGGTGCTGTGGCAGGCGCTGCGGACCACGTTCCCGACCGTGGCGACCGTCTTCGCCATGGACCTGGGCCTGCTGCTGGGCGGCGCGGTGCTGGCCGAGAAGATCTACGGGCTGCACGGCATCGGGGACCTGGCGCAGAACGGCGTGGACGGCCAGGACCTGCCGGTGGTGCTGGGCGTCACGTTGTTCTCAGGGGTGTTCATCGTTGTCGCCAACTTCGTGGTCGACGCCGCCTATGCTGTCCTGGATCCGCGCGTCCGTCTGGACTGACGCCGGCGGCCCCGGGCAGGTCCGCGGCTACCTTAGGCGGGTGATCACTTCCCCTCTAAGGCACCGTCTGTCAAGGGGCAAACGCCTAAGGATGCGGTTTGTCGCGGGTAACACCCCGTTAACCGCAGGGGTGGTTACCGCCCACTCCCAAGGTGGCGATGGCGCCCTCTGATGCCCCGAAATGGCTCGGTGACCGGCCGATCCAGGATTGATCACAGTTCGGACAAGGCTGCCTCAACCCCCTAGCCAAGCCGGGCACCGAGGCGCCACTCTCCTGTGGAGGGCCCCGGCCCGACAGTGCAATGTGCAATACCACCGGCGTGACGTTAGCGCGGCCGCCGGGCGTGACGCGATCACGACTCCGCCCTGCCTGACTCTCCGGTGCGCTCACAAGGCCTTCCGAGTCAGACGACCACCGAGGATTCACATGACAACGCTGCCAGGGGACGCCTCCACCCTGCACGACGACTTCGGCGAACCGAGCACGCCGGAACCCGGAACTCCGGCGGCGAAGGCGATCGAGGGCCGTTCGCTCACGAAGATCGCCTGGACTCGGTTGAAGCGGGACAGGGTGGCCATGACGGCCGGTTGCGTCGTCGTCTTCATGTGCCTGCTGGGCCTGTTCTCCGCGCTCATCTACCCGCACCTGGGCGGCGGGCCCCAACTGCCGCACTCCGACCTCATCGACGGCAACACCACGCTCCCCACCGGCACCGCCGGCGGCGTCAGCGCCCAGCACTGGCTCGGCGTGGACCCGACCTTCGGCCGGGACATCGCCGCGCGCATCGTCGAGGGTGCCAAGTGGTCGCTGCTGATCTCCTTCGCCTCGACCGTGCTGACCGTGATCCTCGGCCTGGTCGCGGGCCTGCTGGCCGGTTACTTCGGCGGCTGGGTGGACAGTGCGGTGAACTGGCTGATGGCCGTGTTCCTGGCCTTCCCGGTCGTGCTGTTCGGTATCGCGCTGGTCTCCGGCATGCCGACCACGGCCTTCGGCCTGGACAACCTGTGGCTGCACGTGGTGCTGCTGATCCTGATCATCGGCGGATTCGGCTGGGCCTACTTCGGCCGCATCGTCCGCGGCCAGGTGCTCACGCTGCGCGAGAAGGAGTTCGTCGACGCCTCCCGGAGCCTGGGCGCCAGTGAGCTGCGGATCGTCTTCAAAGAGATCATGCCGAACCTGGTCGCCCCGATCCTGGTCTTCACCTCGCTGCAGATCCCGGCCAACATCCTGGCCGAGGCGGCGTTCTCCTTCCTCGGCGTCGGTATCCCGCTGCCGCACGCCTCCTGGGGCGGCATGCTCAACGACGCGCTCAACTACTACGAATACGACCCGGCATACCTGTTCATCCCAGGTATCGCGATCTTCGTCACCGTCCTGGCCTTCAACCTGTTCGGCGACGGCGTCCGCGACGCGTTCGACCCCAAGGCCGGCCGCTGAGCGACATCAAGCACGACCCAGCAACGCAAAGCAATTCATCCACGAAAGGGGATCAGCAACCGATGTCTAATCGGCGATCCAAGGTGGCATTCGCAGCCACCAGCGTTGTGCTGACGATAGCCGTCGCCGCTTGCGGTTCGTCCAGCAGCAGCCCGTCAAGCACGAAGACCAGCGGCGGGGTGGCTCCCACCACCGCCGGAGGCGACCAGGGCAACGTCGCGGCCGCGTTCAACGCCGCGACCAAGGGCGTCGTGAACGCCTCCACCACCAAGGGCGGCACGCTGAACCTGCTGGCCACGGCGGACTTCGACAACCTGGACCCCACGCGTACCTACTACGCGTACTCCTGGGACTTCCAGCGGTTCTTCACCCGCAGCCTGATGGGCTTCGACTCCAAGCCCGGCGCGGACGGCACGAAGGCCGTGCCGGACCTGGCGACCGGCAAGGGCGTGGTGAGCAACGGCGGCAAGACCATCACCTACACCCTCAAGGACGGCGTCAAGTTCCAGGACGGGACCGCGATCACGTCCAAGGACATCAAGTACGGCGTCGAGCGCAACTTCGCGCAGGACATCCTGCCGGGCGGCCCGACCTACCTGCACGACATGCTCGACGAGGGCCAGAACTACCCCGGCCCGTACAAGGACACCGACCCGAACAAGCTGGGTCTGAAGTCGGTCCAGACGCCGGACGACAAGACGATCGTCTTCAACCTGTCCGCGCCGTACTCGGACTGGGACTACATCATGACCCTGCCGTCCGCGGCCCCGGTCGAGGAGAAGTTCGACCAGGACCCGAACACCGGCGGCGCGAAGTACGCCAACCACGTGCAGTCGACCGGCCCGTACGAGATCCAGAGCTACGAGCCGAACAAGTCGCTGGTGCTGGTGCCGAACCCGAACTGGGACCCGAGCACCGACACCATCCACCACCAGCTGGTCAACAAGGTCGTGCTGACCGAGGGCCTGGACAGCGACGACATGGACAAGCGCCTGCTGTCCGGTCAGGGTGACATCGAGATCGAGTCCACCGGCGTGCAGTCGGCCGCGCAGACCCAGATCCTGCGCGACCCGACCCTGAAGAAGTCCTCGGACTCGCCGCTGACCGGCTTCACCCGCATGTTCGCGCTGGACCAGAACGTCCCCGAGCTGTCGAACCTGGACTGCCGCAAGGCCGTCGAGTACGCGACGAACAAGGTGGACCTGCAGACCGCGCGCGGCGGCCCCATCGGCGGCGGCGACATCGCCACCACCGTGGCGCCCCCGACCCTGCCGGGCTACCAGTCGTTCAACAACTACCCGGTCGGTTCGGACAACACCGGTGACCTGACCCAGGCCAAGGCGGAGCTGGCGAAGTGCGGCAAGCCGACCGGCTTCCACACCAACATCGCCACCACCAACAAGGGCAAGGGCCCCAAGGTCGCGCAGGCGCTGCAGGCCGCTCTGGCCCGCGTCGGCATCCAGGCGGACATCCAGCAGTTCGACTCGTCGAGCTACTACTCGACCGTGGTCGGCACCCCGAGCAACGTGCACAAGAAGGACCTGGGCATCATCGTCGCCGGCTGGGGCGCTGACTTCCCGACCGGCTTCGGCTACTTCTCGGCCATCGCCGACGGTCGCAAGATCCTGCAGTCCGGCGGTAACAGCAACTGGGCCGAGGTCAACGACCCGGCGATCAACGCCGCGCTGGACGACATGACCGCGACGACCGACGCCGCGCAGAAGGCCAAGGACGTCCAGACCATCGACCACGCTCTGATGGACGGCGCGTACTACCTGCCCTTCACCTACGACAAGGCACTGACCTACCACAACCCGCGCGTCACGAACGTCTACATCACGAACGCCTTCGGGATGTACGACTTCGACAGCATGGGTGTGAACGACGGTAAGTAAGCAGACCCCTTCTTCCTGGTAGAAAGCAGGTGAAGGCAAAAGAGGGCCGGCGGGTCGCACCCCGACTTGCCGGCCCTCGCCGCCGCCTCCCGTGATCGCATTTCTGATCCGCCGCATCATCCAAGCGGTGACTGTGCTGCTTGCCGTCAGCCTCATCACGTTCGGCCTGTTCTTCCTGGTCCCCAAGCTCACCGGGTCGGACCCGGCGGCGCTGTTCGCCGGCCGGGTGACCAACCCCGACGCGCTGAACGGGATCCGCATCAAGCTTGGGCTGAACCACCCGCTGCTGCAGCAGTACTGGGACTATCTCGGCGGCTTCTTCCACGCTCGCCACTTCGACGACGGTCCCGACAAGACGACCTGCTCCTGGCCGTGCCTGGGCTACTCGTTCAAGAACGACCTGTCGGTCGGGCACCTGATCGCCGACCGGTTCCCGGTCACCCTGTCCCTGGCCATCGGCGCCCCGATCATCTGGCTGGTCACCGGTGTGACCGTCGGCCGCATCTCGGCGCTGCGCCCCCGTTCCATGGCCGACCGCGCCTCGATGCTGGTCGCGCTGGCCGCCATCTCGCTGCCGGTGTACTTCACCGCCGCGGTGCTGCGCCTGTTCGTGGTCTACGACTGGCACTGGCTGCCGGACATCAACTACGTGGGCTTCACCCACGATCCGGTGCTGTGGGCGAAGAACCTGCTCCTGCCCTGGATCTCGCTGGCCACCCTGTACGCCGCCAGCTACGCGCGGTTCACCCGGGCCTCGATGCTCGACGTGCTCAACGAGGACTACATCCGCACGGCGCGGGCCAAGGGCCTGCCCGAGCGCACGGTCATCAACAGGCACGCGATGCGCCCGGTGGGCACCCTGATCATCACCCTGTTCGGGATGGACGTCGGCGCCCTGATGGGCGGCGCGATCCTCACCGAGTCCGTGTTCGGCCTCCCGGGGCTGGGCAAGCTCGGCTACGACGCCATCAGCCAGCACGACCTCCCGATCATCATGGGCGTGACGATCCTCGCGGCCTTCTTCATCGTCGTGGCGAACGTCGTCGTCGACATGCTCTACGCCGTCATCGACCCCCGGGTGAGGCTCTCGTGAGCACCTTTATCGAGACCGAAAGGACGGTGTGAACCGTGTCCACCACTGAGGAGACGACGCCGGTCTTGGAGAGCCCGGCCCCGTCGAAGTTCCTGGAAGTCCGCGACCTGACCGTGCACTTCCCGACCGACGACGGCGTCGTGAAGTCCGTCGACGGCCTGTCCTTCGGGCTGGAGCGCGGCCGGACCCTGGGGATCGTCGGCGAGTCCGGTTCGGGCAAGTCGGTGACCTCGCTGGCGCTGCTCGGTCTGCACCGCTCGGCCCAGAAGAAGAAGAACGCCGCGCGGATCACCGGCGAGATCTGGCTGGACGGCCAGGAGCTGGTGACCGCCAGCGACGCCGAGATCCGCAGGCTGCGCGGCCAGAAGATGGCGATGATCTTCCAGGACCCGCTGTCCTCGATGCATCCGTTCTTCACGGTCGGCGCGCAGATCATCGAGGCCTACCGGGTGCACAACCAGGTGACCAAGCAGGTCGCGCGCAAGCGGGCGATCGAGATGCTGGAACTGGTCGGCATCCCGCAGCCGAACACGCGGGTGGACGACTACCCGCACCAGTTCTCCGGCGGTATGCGCCAGCGCGCGATGATCGCCATGGCGCTGGTCTGCAACCCGTCGCTGCTGATCGCGGACGAGCCGACCACCGCTCTGGACGTGACCGTGCAGGCCCAGATCCTGGACCTGATGCGGGACCTGCAGCGCGAGTTCAACAGCGCCCTGATCATCATCACCCACGACCTGGGCGTGGTGGCGGAGCTGGCCGACGACATCATGGTGATGTACGGCGGCAAGGCCGTGGAGTACGGTCCGGCGCACGACCTGTTCAAGGCGCCGGAGCACCCGTACACCTGGGGCCTGCTGGGCTCGATGCCGCGGCTGGACCGCGCCCGCGCCGACCGGCTGACGCCGATCCAGGGCAACCCGCCGTCGCTGATCAACGTGCCCTCCGGCTGTGCCTTCCACCCCCGCTGCCCGTACACGGGCGAGACCGGCGGGCGCAGCGACACGGAGATCCCGCTGCTGGCCGAGACCAGCCCGGGACACCTCGTGCGCTGCCACATGGACCCGGCCCGGCGGCGGGAGATTTTCACCGAGCAGATTCGGGAGACCCTGTGAGCACCGAAACCACTCCCGAGAACCAGGTTGTGGCCGATCCCGAGGCGCTGCTGAGCGTCTCGGGCCTGAAGAAGCACTTCCCGATCAAGCGCGGCGCGTTGCAGCGCCAGGTCGGCGCGGTGCAGGCCGTGGACGGCATCGACTTCTCGGTCCGGTCCGGCGAGACGCTGGGCCTGGTCGGCGAGTCCGGCTGCGGCAAGACCACCACCGGCCGGCTGCTGGCCCGGCTGCTGGAGCCGACCGCGGGCTCGATCAAGTTCGAGGGCCGCGAGATCGCGCACCTGTCCAGCGGGCAGATGCGCCCTCTGCGGCGGGACATCCAGATGGTGTTCCAGGACCCGCAGTCCTCGCTGAACCCGCGGCACACGGTCGGCACCATCGTCGGCGCGCCGTTCCACATCCAGGGCATCGAGACGCCTAACGGGATCAAGCGCGCCGTGCAGGACCTGCTGCAGCTGGTCGGCCTGTCGCCGGAGCACTACAACCGCTACCCCCACGAGTTCTCCGGCGGCCAGCGGCAGCGCATCGGCATCGCCCGGGCGCTGGCCCTGCGGCCGAAGCTGATCGTCGCCGACGAGCCGGTCTCGGCCCTGGACGTGTCGATCCAGGCGCAGGTGGTGAACCTGCTGGAGGACCTGCAGGCGGAGCTGAACCTGGCGTACGTGTTCATCGCGCACGACCTGTCGGTGGTCCGCCACATCTCCGACCGCGTGGCCGTGATGTACCTGGGCAAGATCGTGGAGATCGCCGACCAGGCCGACATCTACGTCCGTCCGCACCACCCCTACACCACGGCCCTGATGTCCGCGGTCCCGATCCCGGACCCGGACCGCAAGGCCGGGACCGCCGAGGGGCAGGTCGACCGGATCCGGCTGACCGGCGACGTGCCCTCGCCGATCAACCCGCCGAAGGGCTGCCGCTTCAGCACCCGCTGCTGGAAGGCGCAGGAGATCTGCAAGTCCGACGAGCCGCCGCTGCTGCAGATCGGCTCGGTCTCCGAGGCCGGTGTCGCGCACCAGGTGGCGTGCCACTTCCCGGAGAACGTGTGACCAGCCGGTAGGCCACGAGCCCGGTGGGAGCTTCCGCTCCCGCCGGGCTTTCGGCATTGTGGGGCGGGTGTTCTCCACCGATGCCGGCTCGCACGCCGATGATTCGACAGCCGACTTGATATCCGGCCCGATAGCCGACGAGGTCTTTGCGGAGGCCGGGGAGGCTGGGGAGGGCGGCGAGGCCGGGGAGAACGGCGACGGGGCGGCCGGTGGTGGCGCGTATGCGCATGGCGGCTACTCGGCGGGTGCCTACGCGTATGCCGGCGACTCCGCCGGCGATGGTGCAGCGGGCAGCGACACGACCGGCGGCGGTTCGGCAGGCGACCATGCCGACGACGGTGCGCTGAGCGGCGACTCAACCGTGGGCTTGGCCGGTGATGGCGCGTATGCCGGCGGCTCGGCCGGCGACGACGCTTCGGCCGGCGACGAACCCTTCTTCGGTATGCAGAGCGAGGCGGCGGTCGTCACCGGCGTCGCGCTCGGTCCCGGTCTGCGGCGCGGAGCGCTGGTCTGTGTCGGTGCGTTGGTGGGCCTCGGGGTGCTGTTCTGGGCCGGGCTGGCGGTGTTCTACGTCTACCGGGTGTTCTTCGAGAGCGCGCATGCGAACCCTGACATGCCGCGCCTGCCCGACGGCCGCCCCTGGACCGCGTTCTATCTGGTCGGCGCGGTGTGGGCGATCGGCGTGGGCCTGTTCGGGCTGGTGTCGCGCTGGCACCCCCGGCTCCTGGTGTGGTGCTTCGCGTGCCTCGTCACGGCCTTCTTCTGGCCGGCCGGGATGGCCGCCTCGGCGATCGCGGTGGCTTGGCGCCGCCGCGACTTGGCCGCATCCCGTCGGCTCGCCCTGGCCGCGTTCGCCGTCCTCGTGGCCATCGCCGGCCCGGTGTGGCGTTTCGCGGCCCCCTCGTCCGCGGCCGAACCGACCTCCGTCGCCTCGGACAGCGACCTGCTCGGCACCTGGCACTCCCGCTCCGGGATGTCCGTGGCCCTCGACGGCGACGGCACGTACACCGCCGGCGCCCTGTCCGGCGGCGGCCTCGGCGCCGGCGACGGCGTACCGGCCTCGGCGGGCACGTGGGACTCCGAGAGCCCGGGCGGCCACTCCGGCGTCCGCCTCCAGATCGACGGCGACCTGTCCCACTCGGTCTGGTTCGACGTCTACAAGGCCGGCCCGGACCTTGTCCTGTGCGCCTCGGACGATCCCAGCAACCCCTGTCAGGTGGTGCTGCGGCGCTCCTAGCCAGTCAGAGTGCTGATGGCGTCCAACGCGGGAGTGGGCCGGCAGCCACGCGATCGCGCTCGCGTATCAGTACTCGGTCTCACTCAGCATCCGCTCCTTCAGCCGGGCCTGCACCGAGTCCACCGTCACCCCGCCGTCGGGATGCGGCTGCACCTTTCCGCGCCGCGCGAGGTCGTGCACGCCCTGCCGCGAGATCCCCAGCATCGCCGCCGCCACGGTGAACGACACCGCCTCGGCGCTCGGGTGGCCGGCGCGCAACAGCACGGCGCGGCCGAACGGCGTGCCCCACCAGTCGGTCGGCGGGTTGAACGGCTCGTCGGACGGGAACAGGGTGCTGATCAGCCGGATGGCGGTCATTTGGGCCGCGTCGTCATCGGGGCCCAGCAGTTCCTCGGTCCAGCCCAGCACTGATTCGAAGGCCCGTCGCCGCAGGTCCTTGTCGAGTCCGAACAACACGTCCACCGGCCCCAGGACCCGCGCCTCGATCAGCCGGTTCAGGTCCCTGGCCAGTTCTTCGTGGGCGGGACGCCATGTTTTCGCCAAGACCGACTCCCATCCTCGCTGCCATAACTGCGAATACTACTTGACGAGTAGCGTCCAGTACTTGCCATTCTGTGTCAAGTATTAGCTCGCCTCGCCGATCTCCTCCGCGTCTCCGGAGATCGTCCTCCTCATCTGCGATCCGAGGCTCCGCGGTCCATCCGCGCTGAGCGGAAGCCCCACCACCTGCCCGAGCAGCGCATCCGTGGCACCCTCCAGCCTGCGGAACACACTGCCCGCGCCGCTCAACTCGCCCAGCGTCCCCTGCGCCTGCCGCAAGGCCCGCAGCGCCCCGAGTCCCCGCGCCGCGCCGATCGCGTCCCGCGCGGCCTTCAGCTCCGCCAGCTCCGTCGCCAACTGCTCGACCAGCACCGCGAACTCCGCCGAGATCCGTTCGGCGCGGGCCACGAACCCCGCCAGCGTCGCCGATTCGGCCAGCGCGCCCCCGAGCGTGGCCAGTCCGAAGGTCAGCAGGTCGGCCACGGCGGTCGCCGCGAGCTCGGCCGCCGCCCACGCCGCGGCGTCGGTGACGATGCCGGTCACGGCGTCCTGCGCCGCCCCGGCCGCGACGCCGGCCCGGTTGAGCAGGTGCGCCGTCGCCGCCATGCCGGACGCGAGCCGGTCCAGCGCCGCCACGTAGACGTCCATCGTGGCCCCGAACGTGCGCGCGGCCTCCCCGCGCCAACTTCCCGCGACCGGCACGCAGTCCTGACGCAGCCGCGCCGATATGCCCTGAACCGCGATCGCCTGCTCCAGCCACAGCGTCGCGGCTCCGTGCAGCGCCTCCGCGTCGCCGGTCACGCGGTCCAGGATGTCCAGCAGTCCTACCTCGCGAAGGACCCATTCGACCCCTGACGCCAGCGCGCCCTCGATCCCGCTCGGCGCCGCCCGATGCACCGGCGTCAGGCTCGTGTCGAGCCTCGGCGGCTCCTCGACCGCCCACGCGTAGCCGGTGCCGAAGACATCCCCGTTCATCAGGGTGCCTCGTCATCCGAAGGGGAATCCGAGCAAGCCGCATCAGTGGCCGTGTCCGGCCCGGGTATCTCGATCCCCACGCCCAGCGCCGTCTCCACGGCTCCGGCGACCCCGGCCACCACCCGATCGGCCGCCGAATAGCGCCCCGCCGACTCGGCCAGCCCGCGCGTCGCCGCCGCCAGCCACCCGGCCAGATCCGCCACCTCGGCGAGCACGCCTTCCTGGTGTGCGCGATACCGGTCGGCCAGAAATCCCGATTGCGGGAGTTTGCCGAACCACCCGCGCTCCACCCGCACCGCCGCCACCGCCTCGCCGACGGCCGCCAGCTCCGCCGTGCGGGCATGCAGGGACTCGGCGTACGCGGTCAGCAACGGCGGCCGCACCTCGAAGGCGAACCCTGGACCGGTCATCGCCACCACCCCCCTGGTCAATGTGTTTCGATCATCCTAGCTGGCCACCATCTCTCCCAGTAGTCACTCGAACACCTTACGTATTCCCCCGTCCGGCCCATCCGAGACGTGACGCGCGTCGCTTCCTGTGGCACTACCAAGCGGTAACTTTGTCGGGATACGATCCCCTCGGACGGCACCGTCGGCTTCCGCCGGGCCGCACCGGAATATGTGGAAAGCCTCGCCGGCCTGCCCCCGTGTTCGGATGCTCTGTTTATTAAAATCAGGTCCGACCATGGCAAGCTGCGTCAGGAGAGACCGGAGAAGCCCTCAAGCAGGAGGTCGGACAGCGATCATGAAAATCGTCGTCTGTGTGAAGCAGGTGCCGGACACGGAGGCCGAGAAGCGGCTCCTCCCGGACACCCTGACCGTGGACCGGGAGAGCTCGAACCCGGTGCTCAACGAGATGGACGAGTTCGCCATCGAGGAGGCGCTCAAGCTCGTCGAGGCGCACGGCGGCGAGGTGGTCGTGCTGACCATGGGCCCCGACGGCGCCGACGCCGCGGTGCGCAAGGCGCTGTCCATGGGCGCGGACTCCGGCATCCTGCTCTCGGACCCGGCGCTGGCCGGCTCCGACGCCGTCGCCACCTCCTACGCGATCGCGCAGGCTCTGGGCACCACCGAGTACGACCTGGTGATCCTGGGCTCGGAGGCTTCCGACGCCCGCACCTCGCTGGTCCCGGCCATGCTGGCCGAGCGCCTGGGCGTGCCGCAGCTCACCTTCGCCTCGAAGGTGGAGGTCGACGGCACCGACATCACCGTGAACCGGCTCACCGACTACGGGCACGACGTGGTCAGGGCCACGCTGCCGGCGGTGGTGTCGGTGGTCGAGAAGATCAACGAGCCGCGCTACCCCTCCTTCAAGGGCATCATGGCGGCCAAGAAGAAGCCGATCGCGCAGCTCGACGTGGCCGCGGCCGGCATCGACGCGGCCCAGGTCGGCGCGGCCGGCGCCTGGACCGCGGTGGCCGACGCCGCCCAGCGCCCGCCGCGAAGCGCCGGCGTGAAGGTCGCCGACGAGGGCGACGGCGGCGTGAAGCTCGCCGAGTTCCTGTCCGCGCAGAAGTTCATCTAAGGGAGCTTGGAAAATGGCTGAGATCCTGGTCCTCGTCGACCACGCCGACGGCGCGGTCAAGAAGGTCACGCTGGAGCTGCTGACCAAGGCCCGCGCGCTGGGCGAGCCGAGCGCGGTGTTCATCGGCGCCGGTTACGACAAGGCCGCCGAGAAGCTGGCCGAGTACGGCGCCGCCAAGGTGTACGTGGCCGAGGACGCCGAGCTGGACGGCTACGTCACCGCCCCCAAGGCCGAGCTGCTGGCCAAGCTGGTCGCCGAGCACGCCCCGGCGGCCGTGCTGGTCCCGGCCACCGCCGAGGGCAAGGAGGTCGGCGCCCGCCTGGCGGTCAAGTCCGGCTCCGGCATCCTCACCGACGCCGTCGACGTCAGCGCCGAGCTGATCGCCGAGCAGAGCATCTTCGGCGGCTCGACCGTGGCGCACTCCAAGGTCACCCAGGGCACCCCGATCATCGCGATGCGCCCGAACGCCACCGCGCCCGAGGCGGCCCCGGCGGCCGCCGAGCGCGTGGACGTGAGCGTGGACCTGTCCGACTCGGCGAAGCTGGCCAAGATCGTGGAGAAGGTCGTGCTCCCCAAGGGCGACCGCCCCGAGCTCACCGAGGCCTCGATCGTGGTCTCCGGCGGCCGCGGCGTCGGCAGCGGCGAGAACTTCGCGATCATCGAGAAGCTGGCCGACGCCCTCGGCGCGGCCGTCGGCGCCTCCCGCGCCGCCGTGGACGCCGGCTGGTACCCGCACCAGGCGCAGGTCGGCCAGACCGGCAAGACGGTCTCCCCGCAGCTGTACATCGCCGCCGGCATCTCCGGCGCGATCCAGCACCGCGCCGGCATGCAGACCTCGAAGACCATCGTCGCCATCAACAAGGACGACGAGGCACCGATCTTCGAACTCGCCGACTACGGCGTCATCGGCGACCTGTTCAAGGTGGTCCCCCAGGTCACCGACGAGATCCTGAAGCGGAAGTAGTTCCCGCACGGCTCCCTAGGCCGCTTCGCCCACCCACCGGGGTGGGCGAAGCGGCCTGCTGCGTCACCGACGCGTCGGCCGAGCCGGTGCCCACCGGGCCCTGCGACGGCCCCGGAGCCCCGTGGCCGCCACCGGGGACGAGGAGGACACCGGCGGTGACGGCGGCGCCCAAGAGGGCTCCGAGGGCGGCATAGACCGGGAACCGGCGGCGGCGCGGGGCGCGGTGGTGGGTGAGGGGCTGCGGGGCGGGCGCGGGCGGGGGAACCGGCTCGGGACTTGAGTCGAGGAGGAACGCGGCGTAGGCGGCGCCGGGGGGTGTGGCGGGCGCGCCGGGTTCTGAGTGGGACGGAGCGTCGGCGAGGTCTGAGTGCGCGGTCGATGCGCGCGGGAGGCCGGGCTGGCGGATGCGGCCGGCCGGCGGGCCGGGCCGGTCGAGTGCGACCTCGGATTGCTCGTCGGGCGGCGCGGCGGCTGCGGTGCTCGGCGAGAAGTGCGGCAGTGCTGGCTGGCGCATGCGGTCGGCCGGCGAGTCGAGCCCTGCCGCGGGATCTCCTGCTTCAGGTCTCCGCCGCCGGTTGCCGATGCGCTTCGGCAGCGGCGTCGGCGTGTTCGCCACGTCGAGCGCGGTGGCGGCGACCGAGTCGAAAGCCGTCGTCTCCGCCACCGCCATGGTGCGTGGCGGATCGGCAGACGTGACCTCCAGCCACGCCGCGAGCTCGGCCTCGCGCCGGGCGATGTCGTCGAGCACCGCGTCGGGCAGCCAGGGGTCGGCTGGCGCGACCAGGGCCGCGATCTCCGGGGCCGTCGGTCGCTCGGCGGGGTCCTTCGCCAGGGCGGCGCTCAGTACCTCCGTCAGGTCGGGGGGCAGGCCGTCGAGCTTGGGCGGCTCGTGCACGACGCGGTAGAGCAGTGCGGCTCCGTCGCCGGCACCGAAGGGGCTTTGGCCGCGGGCGGCGTAGGCGACCACCGCGGCCAGGGCGAACACGTCCGAGCCGAAGGTCGCCGGCTCACCGACCGCCTGCTCCGGGGACAGGAAGCCGGGGGAGCCGATCAGGGCTCCGACCCTGGTCAGGCCGAGGTCGTCGATGGCGCGCGCGACGCCGAAGTCGATCAGCCGCGGTCCGTCGCGGGCCAGCAGCACGTTCGAGGGCTTCACGTCCCGGTGCACCACGCCCGCTGCGTGGACCTCCGACAGCGCCAGAGCCAGTCCGTGTGTCAGGGTGCGAAGGCCCGCGTCGCCGAGCGGCCCGAACTCCATCGCCGCGTCCGTCACCGACGGTCCCGGCACGTACTCCGACGCCAGCCACGGCAGCTCCGCGTCGGCGTCCGCCGCGACCACCGGGGCGATCAGCGCCGCGCCGCGGGTTCGGCTTCTGCCGGCCGAGCTAGCGTCCCTGCCGCCGGTAACAGCTGAGCCGTCGCCGGCCGAACTGCCGCCGTCGTCGCCATCGCCGCCATCGCCGGCCGCGTCACCGCCACCGCCGCCACCCACCTCCCGAGCCGTCTCCACCTCCCGCCGGAACCGGGCCCGGAACCGCGCGTCGGCCGCGAACTCCGGCCGCGCCACCTTCAGCGCCACCGCTTTCCGGTCCGGCCCCAGCGCCAGGTAGACGCGCCCCATCCCGCCCACGGCCAGCAGCGTCAGGACCCGGAAACCGCCCAGGTGGCGCGGGTCGTCCCCACTCAGCGGTGCCATACCGCACACGCTAAGAGCGATCTCGATCGCTGTGAAGACCGTGACCGTCGGTGTTCTGTTTCGTTAGATATTGCGACCGTTCCTGACGAAAAGGCCACCCGGGACAGCCGCCTTGATCTTCCCCACCGTGCAGTTCGCGCTCTTCTTCGCCGTCGTCCTGCCGCTGTCCTGGGCCCTGATGCCTCGTCAGCGCCTCTGGCGGCCGTTCATCCTCGCCGCCTCGTACTACTTCTACGCGGCCGCGGACTGGCACTACGTGTTCCTCCTGGCGGGCTCCACCGTCGTCAACCAACTCGCGGCCACCGTCATCACCCGTCAGGACTCGGAGAAGGTCCGCAAGACCGCGCTGATCACCGCGATCACCCTGGATCTCGGCACCCTCGGCGTCTTCAAATACCTCGACTTCTTCAGCGACTCCGTGAGCGGTTCCCTGGGGCTCTCCTTAGGGCTGCTGCACCTTGTCCTGCCTGTAGGAGTGTCCTTCTATACGTTCCAGGCCATCTCCTACGTCGTCGACGTCCACCGCGGCCGCACCCCGCTGGCCAAGCCCCTCGACTACGCCATCTACGCGTCCTTCTTCCCGCACCTCGTCGCGGGCCCGATCGTCCGCGCCTCGGAGTTCGTCCCGCAACTGTCCGGCCCGCGCGACCCGAACCGCATCCCCGCCGCGCGCGCCTTCGGCCTGATCGCCGGCGGCCTGGTGAAGAAGACGGTCGTGGCCGACATGATCGGCACGAAGCTCGTCGAGCCGGTCTTCGGAACGCCCGAGGCGCACAACGGCACCGAAACGCTTATGGCCGTCTATGGATACGCCGTCCAGATCTACTGTGACTTCTCCGCCTATACGGACATGGCGATCGGCCTGGCGCTGCTGTTGGGATTCCGCTTCCCCGACAACTTCGACCGCCCCTACACCGCGCGCTCTCTGCAGGACTTCTGGAGGCGCTGGCATATGACGCTCTCCAGATGGCTGCGCGACTACCTCTACATCCCCTTGGGAGGGAACCGCGGCGGGACCCCTAAGACGTATCGCAACCTGATGCTGACCATGCTCCTCGGCGGCTTATGGCACGGCGCCGCGTGGACGTTCGTCATCTGGGGCGGCATCCACGGCGTGGGCTTGGCGGTGGAACGTGCGTGGCCTGCGATGCCCTTCGCTATAAGGATTCCCCAGCTTGTGAAGGCCACAGCGGCGCGCATCCTCACCTTCCACGTGGTCTGCCTGGCGTGGGTCTTCTTCCGCGCCCCGGACCTCGGCACCGCCTTCGCAGTACTAGGACGCCTCTTCGCCGACGGCCCGAGCACCGGCATCGTCACACCGGCGATCGTCTTCATCATCGCTGCCGCACTCGCTGTGCAGTGGATCCCCAGAGGCACCGGCGCACGCCTGCGCGAAGCGTTCGTCACGCTCCCGGTCTACGCGCAGGGCGTCTCCCTCGGCGTGCTCCTCTTGGTGATCGCCGCGGTGAGCGGAGGACAAGGCGTGGCGCCCTTCATCTACTTCCGGTTCTAGGAGTACGCAGTGTCCGAGGAACCCCTCACCACAGCGCGCCAAGCCGGCCGCGTCATCCGCATCGCCCTGGCCACCGCGCTGCTGCTGAACACCGCCGGCGTCGTCCGCGCCGGGCTGGGCATGCAGCCCGGCCCGACCCGTGATGTCCTGCTGGCCTTCGCGCACCCCCTGGACACCATCGCCGGCGCCCTGGACCTGAACCGCCCGCGCACCTCCCTGGACGCCATGCTCGGTCACCCGGACAGCCTCACCGGCGACGGCCACCGCACTCACCTGGAGCAGGACGCGGACCGCCTCCAGCCGGTCGCGGAGCCACCGCCGACCACCCCCGGCGTCCCAGCCGCCAACACCTCCGCAACTGCCCCCACCACCGACTCCACCCCCGAGCCCCGCCTCGCCCCGGTCGGCGCCGCGGTCCGCCACGCCACCGCGGACGACCCGCTCCGCATCCTGGTCACCGGCGACTCGCTCTCCGACTTCGACGGCCTGCAGCTGGCCCGCCTGGTCGCCGCCGACCACCTCCCGGCCAAGGTCAGAGTCCAGGCGCGCACCGGCACCGGCCTCACCCAGCCGTCCGTGTTCGACTGGTCCGACGAGGCCGCGCAGGACGCCGCGGCCTTCGACCCGGACGTCGTGATCATGGTCCTCGGCGCGAACGACGGCTGGCCGCTGCACGGTGCCGACGTCGGCTCGAACGCCTGGAACGCGGAGTACTCACGCCGTGTCGAGGCCGTCTCCCGCGACTTCATCGCCGGCGACCCGCAGCGCCGCGTCTACTGGGTCGGCCCGCCGGTCCCGCGCTCGGCGCCCTGGATCCACATCTTCGCGCGCATCAACGACGCGGTGCGCGCGGCCGTGCCGAACGTCCCCGGGCTCCGCTATGTGGACGTCGCCGGGCCGACCTCCGACCACGGCCACTACACCGACTACCTCACCGACGCCGCCGGTCACCGGGTCCTCGCGCGCCAGCACGACGGAATCCACTTCAGCTTCCCCGGCTCGGTCTTCCCGGCGCGGATCATCCTGGCCGCGCTGCGCGGGGAATACACGCTGGGCTGACCGCCTTAGCGACTACGGCGGGCGGTAACAGACCCCCCGTTTCCGCGTGCCCTCCGGCCTCCGGGTGACCCCCGTGGACCAGGCGGTGCCGGGCACGACAACCGCCACAGTCAGCCAGCCCTTAGAATCGCAGCTAATCATGGCCGTATATCTGGATCACGCCGCGACGACCCCCATGCTCCCGGCCGCCGTCGACGCGATGACGGCTCAGCTGGGCCGCACCGGGAACGCCAACTCCCTGCACGCCGCCGGCCGCGCCGCCCGGCGCGTGGTCGAGGAGTCCCGGGAACAGATCGCCGAGGCCCTGGGGGCGCGTCCCTCCGAGGTGGTGTTCACCTCCGGCGGGACCGAGAGCGACAACCTGGCGGTCAAGGGGCTGTACTGGGCCCGCCGCGACGCCGCCCCCCGCCGCCGGCGCATCCTGGCCGCGAAGATCGAGCATCACGCCGTCCTGGACCCGCTGAGCTGGCTGGAAGAGCACGAGGGCGCCGAGCTCGACTGGCTCCCGGTGGACTCCCTGGGCCGGGTGCACCCCGAGACGCTGCGCGCGGCGATCGAGCGCGACCCGGACTCCGTGGCCCTGGCCACGGTGATGTGGGCGAACAACGAGGTAGGTACGGTCCAGCCGGTCCGCGACCTGGCCGCCGTCTGCCACGAGTACGGCATCCCGACGCACTCCGACGCCGTCCAGGCGGTCGGCGCGCTGGACGTGGACTGGAGCGCCAGCGGCCTGTCCGCGATGACCTTCACCGCGCACAAGATCGGCGGCCCGATCGGCGTCGGCGCCCTGCTCCTGGGCCGCAAGACCCAGGCGGTCCCAGTGCTGCACGGCGGCGGCCAGGAGCGCGACGTGCGCTCCGGCACCCTGGACACCCCGGCCATCGCGGGCTTCGCGGCCGCGGTGGTGGAGGCGGTCAAGGACCGCGAGGCCAAGGCCGAGACGCTGGCGGCGCTGCGCGACGACCTCATCGCCCGAGTCTGCGCCGAGGTGCCGGACGCGGTGGTGAACGGCGACCGCGGCGTCGGGACCGGCCTGCCCGGCATCGCCAACATGACCTTCCCGGGCTGCGAGGGCGACTCGCTGCTGATGCTGCTCGACGCCCGCGGCGTGGAGTGCTCGACCGGCTCGGCCTGCTCGGCCGGCGTCGCACAGCCCAGCCACGTGCTGCTGGCGATGGGGGTCGACGGCGAGCCGGCCCGCGGGTCGCTGCGCTTCTCGCTGGGGCACACATCGTCGAAGGCTGATGTGGACGCGCTGGCCGAGGCCATCGGCCCGGTGGTCTCCCGGGCGCGCGCCGCCGGACTCAGCTAGGGGTGGCTGTCCGTTTCAGGACACTCCATTGACAGCCGGCCTCGCGCGACAGGACTCTGAGTTCCCGTCGGGTCATGTCGGCGACGAATGGGGCATCATGCTTCGCACGCGTTCCATGCTCGCGCTTCTGGCGGGTGTGCTGCTGCTCTCCTGCGCGGCGCTGGCCGCCGATCCGGCGTCCGCCTCCGTCGACTCCGGGCAGAAGTGGGTCCAGGACTCCATCAAGGCCCAGCTCGCCCGCAAGTCCGGGGGAGTGGTGGACGGCGACTCGATCCACTACGCCAAGGAAGGCGTCACGCTCACCTACAAGCCGGCGACCGCTCCCGGCAGCGCCGTCGCCTACGACTTCGCCGGATGCAGCACCGGCGAAGTCTGCCTCTACACCACGTCCAACGTCATCGCCTCCGGCGTGCGCCTGAGCACCGGATCGCTATGGTGCCCGTGGGAGAACACCAACAGCCTGCTGGACCTGCGCGACTACGGCCTGTCCAACCAGATCCGCGCGGCCGACAACGAGGGCGGCTGGTGGGCCGAGGGGATCTGGTCGAACCTCGGGGTGCGTGGGGAGCAGTGGAAGATGGATCCGCACGGGATCCTCTACAACCTCAGCACCACCAACATCACGTTCCTGAACGTGTGCATCAACCAGGGCGATCTGGAGTACTAGCCCCCGCTCCCGGTCCTCCGGGAGAGCGGATTCCAGCTCACCGCGCGGCGACCTCCGCCAGCGGCACCGCCGGGTTCCGCAGCCGCGTCAGATCCACCGTGGCGCGGCCCAGAATCAGGTTCCGCACCTCGTCCACCACGTCCCACACGTTCGCGTTCATCCCGGCCAGCACCTTCCCGCCGGCCAGCCAGAACGCCATGTACGCCCCGGAAGCCGGGTCGCCCCGGAAAACCACCTCGTCGTACCCCGAGGCCGGGATGTGCCCGACGTACTCCATGCCGAGGTCGTACTGGTCGGTGTAGAAGTACGGCAGCCGGTCGTACTTCAGGTCCGTGACCCCCATCATCGACGCCGCCGCGACCTTCGGCTGGTTCAGCGCGTTGGCCCAGTGTTCGACCCGGATCGGCTCGTCGTAGAACGGGTGCCAGGCGCTGGCGACGTCGCCGGCGGCGAACACGTCCGGGTCCGCGGTCCGCAGCGTGGCATCCACCACGATTCCGTTCGAGACCTCCAGCCCGGCGGCCTCGGCCAGCCCGGTGTTCGGGGCGGCGCCGACCGCGACCAGGATGTGGTCGGCCTCGATCTCGGTCCCGTCGGCCAGCCGGACCCGGGTCGCCTGCTCGACGCCGTCCACGTCCTGCAGCGCGAAGGAGTCCACGCCGGCGCCCAGGCGCAGGTCCACGTCGTGTGCCCGGTGCAGCGCGGCGAACTGCGCGCCGACCTCCGGCCCGAGCACCCGCAGCAGCGGCTGCTCCAGCGCCTCCAGCACCGTCACCTCGACGTCCTTCTCGCGCGCCGCCGCCGCGACCTCCAGCCCGATCCAGCCGGCGCCGATGATGGTCAGCCGCGAGCCCGGGATCAGCTCGTCCTTGGTGCGCTCGCTGTCCTGCAGGGTGCGGAAGTAGCGCAGGTTCTTCGCGTCGCCGCCGAAGACGTTCAGCCGGCGCGGCGCCGAGCCGGTGGCCAGCAGCAGCTTGCCGTAGGCGACCTCGGTGCCGTCGTCGAGGCGCACCACGTGCCGCTCCCGGTCGATCGCCACGGCGGTGCGGCCCAGGCGCAGCCCGACCTGGTTCTCCACGTACCAGGCGCCGGATTCGTGGACGAAGACCTTGTCCCGCTCCTCCTTGCCCTGCAGGAAGCCCTTCGACAGCGGCGGGCGCTCGTAGGGCAGGTCGTGTTCGGCGCCGACCAGCTCGATCGGCCCGTCCCAGCCGTCCTCGCGCAGGGCCTGGGCGGCCTTGGCCCCGGCCAGGCTCGCACCGACGATGACCATGCTGCTGTCCGTGCCCTCAGCGCCGCTCATGGCGTCCTCCGCTCGTGGTAGCCGTCCCCCGCCCCTTATGACCCGCCTCACAGTCAACCATTCCACGTACCCTTGACCCATGCGTGTCTTGGCTGCGATGTCCGGTGGTGTCGATTCGGCGGTGGCTGCCGCCCGGGTCCGGGACGCGGGTCACGAGGTGACCGGCGTCCATCTCGCGCTGTCCCGCAACCGCCAAGCCCTGCGCGACGGCGCGCGCGGCTGCTGCACGATCGAGGACTCGCACGACGCCCGGCGCGCCGCCGACATGCTCGGCATCCCCTTCTACATCTGGGACATGTCCGACCGGTTCCACGAGGACGTGATCGACGACTTCGTGGCGGAGTACCAGGCCGGCCGCACCCCGAACCCCTGCCTGCGCTGCAACGAGAAGATCAAGTTCGCCGCGGTGCTGGACAAGGCGCGGGCGCTGGGCTTCGACGCGGTCGCCACCGGCCACTACGCGCGCCTGCTCGACGGCCCGCACGGCCCGGAGCTGCACCGCGCCGCGGACCCGGCCAAGGACCAGTCGTACGTCCTGGGCGTCCTGGACACCGACCAGATCGCGCACTCCCTGTTCCCGCTCGGCGACGACACCAAGACCGCGGTCCGCGCCGAGGCGGCCGAGCGCGGCCTGTACGTGGCCAAGAAGCCCGACAGCCACGACGTCTGCTTCATCCCTGACGGGGACACCAAGGCGTATCTGGCCAAGACGCTGGGCACCAGCAACGGCCCGATCGTGGACAGCGCCGGCCGCAAGGTCGGCGAGCACGACGGCGCCTGGGGCTTCACGATCGGCCAGCGCCGGGGCCTGCGGATCGGCGATCCGGCCGGGGACGGCCGGCCGCGCTACGTGCTGGACATCTCGCCGGTCAGCAACACCGTGACCGTCGGGACGGCCGAGGAGCTGGACGTCACCGGCCTGTCCGGGATCAAGCTGCGGTGGTGCGGTCCGGAGTTCACCGGCCGGATCGAGTGCCACGCGCAGCTGCGCGCGCACGGCGCGGGCGTGCCGGCCACCGCCGAGCGCACCGGTCCGGACGCCGTCGAAGTGGTGCTGCATGAGCCGGTTCGAGGCCTCGCACCGGGACAGGCTGCCGTCCTTTATGACGGGACTCGGGTCATCGGTTCCGCCACCGTGGCGCAGACCTCACGTTAAAAGGTCGGCCAAAGGCCAACCAATCAGGCCTCATGTGCGTCGGTTAGGGTCGTAGGCTGAAAAACCCGATCCGACAGTATGGGGAGGGACCCCGATGGGTTCACGACGCACGCTCCTGGCTATAGCCGCGATAGCGACCTCGCTCGCAGTCGTCACCGCCGGGTGTTCCGGCAGCTCCAAGCCCAAGCCGGCGGCGAACGGCGGTACCCAGACGACCACCTCCGCCGGCGCGAGCCCGACCGACACGGCCGCGGCGGCGTTCCTGGCGGCCTGGCAGTCCGGGGACTACACCAAGGCCGGGGCGCTGACCGACCTGCCGGACAAGGCGGGGCCGCGGCTGAAGTCCGTGATGGAATCCCTGGCGCCGAAGTCCATCGTGCTCAAGCTGGGCTCGCAGATGAACGCGCCGAGCAGCGCCGGCTCGGCGACCGGCTCCGCGTCGGGCTCGGGCTCGGCGACTCCGGGCGCCCCGAGCAGCCCGGCCACGCCGAACCCGCTGAACAACGCGGTCCACTACGACTTCAGCGTCACAGACACCTTCGAAGACGGCCTGACGTGGTCCTACAACTCCACGATGGCTGTGCTGCCGCCGACCGGGAACAACCCGGCGCTGGTGCACTGGGCCTCGGCGGTCATCAACCCGCAGCTGAGCGGGGCGTCGAACCTGAAGGCGGTGCCGCCCTCGGTGCCGGTCGCCGACCGCAACGGCGTCCCGCTGTCCGGCAAGGACCACCCGAGCATCGCCACCCTGCTGACCAAGCTGGCGGTCTCCAAGCCGCAGAACGGCGCCCAGGCCTCGCTGCAGATCCAGTTCGTCGACAACAACACCGGCCTGCAGATCCCCGGCTCGAACTCGATCCAGCTCGGCGCGCCGAACACCACCAGCGGCCTGCAGCTCGGCTCGACGTTCGACGCGAAGATCCAGACCGCCGCGGAGACCGCGCTCCAGGCGTACCCGAACTCCGGCATGGTGGTGATCAAGCCGTCCACCGGCGAGATCCTGGCCATCGCGACGAACAACAAGAACAACACGAAGATGGCCTACGCGGCCACACGCGCCCCGGGCTCGACGTTCAAGACGGTGACCTCCACGGCCCTGATGCTCGGCGGCATGCAGCTGACGGACCCCGCGGACTGCACGGCGACCGCCAAGGTGGGCACCGAGGTCTACCACAACGACGAGGGCCTGAAAGACGGCTTCACCGGCGCCAACCTGCTGCTGGCTTATGAGAAGTCCTGCAACACCTCGTTCGTGAACGCGACGATCGGGCACAACCTGGCGCTGGACAGCCTGTCCAAGACCGTCCACGACTACTACGGGCTGAACCAGCCCTGGGACATGGGCATCGGCCAGGCCACCTACTGCACTCCAGGCAACCTGCAGGTGCCGCCCGCCGACACCCACAGCCTGCTCGCCGCCTCGGCCTTCGGCCAGGGCAAGACCACGATGTGCCCGCTGACCATGGCCTCGATCGCCGCGACGGTGGCCACCGGCCAGTTCCACCAGCCGGTCCTGATCCCCGGCTTCCAGGGCCCGGCCAAGGCCCAGCCGCTGCCCGCGAACGTGGACCAGAACCTGCAGACGATGATGCGCGGCGTGATCACCGACGGTACCGCGACCTCGCTGCAGAACATCTCGCCGACCCTGGGCGCCAAGACCGGTTCGGCCGAGCCGAACGCCACGGACCCGACCGACTCCTGGATGATCGCCATGGACCCGCAGCACGACATCGCGGTCTCCGCGCTGGTGCTCAACGGCGGGTTCGGCAACGCGGCGGCCGGCCCGGCCATCGCCGCCATGATGAAGAACGCCGGCCTGAGCTGACGCGCGGCGGTGCCGGCCGGTCCGGCAGCGCTTTCTGACCAGTACTGCCCTCTGGTGCCCCGGATCTTCGCGGTCCGGGGCATTCGGCGTTCCGGGGCCGGGATCGCCGGCGTTTCCGATGGCGTCGCTCGGCGCCGGGTGTCAGTCTTCTGGGTCGTGGCCGCGGTCCTCCAGCGGGCCCAGCACCACGTCGCCGATCTCTCCCAGCACCCTGATCTGCTCCGGGGTGAGCCGGTCCATCAGATGCCGACGCACCGAGGCGACGTGCCCCGGCGCGGCCTGTTCGATCGTGCGGCGCCCCTGCGGTGTCAGGACCACGAACGAGCCTCTCGCGTCGCCGTCCACCTCCTCGCGGCGCACCAGACCGCGCTGTTCCATGCGCGTGATGTGGTGCGACAGCCGGCTCTTCGACCACTGCATGCGCGCGGCCAGCTCGCTGAGCCGGCGCCGGTCGTCCGTGGTGGTCAGGTTCGACAGCACGTCGTAGTCGGCCTCCGACAGCCCCGCGTCCTGGGCCAGGTCGCGGTTGATCTCGGCGCTGAGCAGCAGGCGCATGCGGCGGTACGCCAGCCAGGCGCGCATCTCGTCGTCGTTCAGCCAGCGGGGTCGGGCGCGGGGTTCGGGCGTGGTCACGGCCGCATTCTAGCGCTGTGGTTGACACGTCACCAACCTTGGCGCAGACTTGTTGACACGTCACCAACTGAACGGAAGGAGGGTCGCGATGACCAGGACCACGCCGGCGCCTCTGCCGCGCCGCCTGGCTCAGCTCTTCGCCGGGCTCGTACTGTTCGGCGCCAGCACGGCGCTGATGGTCGCCTCGGGGCTGGGCCTGGCCTCCTGGGACGTGCTGCACCAGGGCCTGGCCCGGCACACCGGCCTGCCGCTGGGGCGGGTCGTGATCGTCGTCGGCGCGCTGGTGCTGCTGGCCTGGATCCCGCTGCGGCAACGTCCCGGCTTCGGCACGGCGAGCAACGTCGTCGTGGTCGGCCTGGCCGCCGACGCCACCCTCGGCGTCCTGCCGGCGCCGCACGCGCTGACGCCCCGCGTCGCACTGCTCCTCGGCGGCATCGCGCTGAACGGCGTCGCCACCGGGCTCTACGTCGGCGCCGGGCTCGGCCCGGGCCCGCGCGACGGCCTGATGACCGGCCTGTCCGCGCGGGCCGGCAAGTCGCTGCGCCTGACGCGCACCGGCATCGAGGTCGCGGTGCTCGCCGCCGGCTGGCTGCTCGGCGGGACCGTCGGCGTCGGGACCGTGTTGTTCGCCGTCGCGATCGGGCCGCTCGCCCAATACTTCATCGCCCGCTTCGACCTGAATCCGACACCGAATCCGACCGGAGGCCACCATGCCCCGCCTGCTCATCATCACCAGCACGACCCGTCCGGGACGGATCGGCACCGCCGTCGCGGACTGGGTGCTCGACCTGGCCCGCGAACACGGCGGCTTCGACGTCGAAGTGGCCGACCTGGCCGAGATCGCCTTGCCGTTCCTCGACGAACCGGATCATCCGTCTGAGGGTGCGTACATCCACGACCACACCCGCCGGTGGAGCGCGATGGTGGACGCCGCCGACGCCTTCCTGATCCTCGCCGCGGAGTACAACCGCGGGATCACCGCGCCGCTGAAGAACGCCCTCGACGCCCTGTACGCGGAGTGGGCCGGCAAGCCTGTCGGCTACGTCAGCTACGGCATGTCGTCGGCGGGCCTGCGCGCCGTCGAGATGATCACGCCGGTCGCGGTGGCGCTGGGGATGACGCCGCTGCCGGACGTCGTGACACTCCCACTGCGCGAGGTGCTGGACCCCGACGGCCGCCTGAACCCCGGCGAACGCAGAGCGCGCGGCGTCCACCTTCTCCTCGAAGAACTGCTGCGCTACACCGAAGTACTGAGTCAGCTGTCGAAGCGCACGAACAGCTCCCGCTGATCCGCTCCCGCCAACAGCGCGAGCAACGACAGCGACCGGATCAGCTGCCCGCACCGATAGGCGTCCCAGCCGCCGTCCGCGGCCCCGTCGGCGGCCGCCCAGCGCTCCGCGAGCGCGTCGACGTCGTGGTCGCTCAGATGCGCCAGTCGCGAGCCCAGAGCGGCCCGCACGGGTAACAACACCGTGCCCCCGGCATCGTCAGGGCCCTCATGCGCCGGGGTGAGCACCGCCTCCCGCACCTCCGCCGGATCGTTGCCGGTGACCAGCAGATCCAGGTCGATCAGCTGCGCGGGATCCAGATCGCCGGCCGGAACGGTGTCCAGTGCGGCCAGCACCGCCGAGGTGTCGGCACGGGCCGCGGCGGCCGCCACCACCCGCAGCTCGGCGGGGCTCGCGGCGAAGAACACGGTCGACACGGGACGGGCTCCAGGAAGTCAAAACGGTCACCGGGGGGCGAGCGGGCTTGGGGAACAGGGCTGGTGGCGGGCTTTCACACGGTCTGGTGCTGGTCACAATAGCGGCGAGCAAGGCTCTCGGCTCGTGCATTCGACACCCCACCGGGTGATGTCGGGGCGCGCGCCACAGCCGCGAGACCGCGCGGTCCCGGCATGGGTCCGCACGCAGAGGACGTCGCGGCGGTCGCGAGGGTTGCCGAACAGGCCTCGGCCGTATTTTGGCTACGCTTCGTCCCATGCACCGACCCCCACGCGCCACCGGTATCGGCTCCCTGCCCGGCACCGACGCCGGAGCGGCCAACCGCCTGGTCTTCGACGAGTTGCCGGACCTGCCGCACCTTCCCGAACTCCCGGGGCGCGGGGTGGGCGCGGACATGATCGGCCGCGGCACCGCCTTCCTCGTGGAGCTCCACGCCGAGGTGCAGCCCAGCGGCTGGCGGCTCACCGAGCGGCCGGGCCGCGACGCCCGGCGCGCGGACTCGTTCCTGCGCCAGGATCTGGACCTGCTGGAGGAGAACGCCCAGGAGTTCACGCAGACGATGAAGGTCCAGGTCGTCGGCCCGTGGTCGCTGGCCGCGACCCTGGAACTGCGGCACGGGGACCGGATGCTGTCCGACCTCGGCGCCGTCCGCGACCTCGCCGAGTCCCTGACCGAGGGGCTGAAGCTGCACATCGCCGACGTGCGCAAGCGGGTTCCGCGGGCCGGGGCGCTGCTGGTGCAGCTGGACGAGCCGGCGCTGCCCGGCGTCCTGCGCGGAACCGTGCCCACCGCCAGCGGCTTCGGCCGGCTGCGCGCGGTCGAGGAGTCGGTGGCCCGGGAGACGCTGGCCGGCCTGGTCAAGGCCGTGCACGACGCCGGCGCCGAGGCCGCCGTGCACTGCTGCGCCCCGGACGTCCCGATCGAGCTGCTGCGCAGGGCGGGTGCCGACTACATCTCCTTCGACGCCACCACGATCGATGCCACCACGATCGACGCCACCGGGCCCGGCACCTCGCCGGCGCGCGACGAACAGTTCGGCGAGGCGATCGAGGCCGGGGTCGGCCTGATGCTCGGCGTGGTGCCGTCCGTGGACCCGGCCCGCGCCCCCGGCGTCAACCAGCTCCTCGACAAGGTGCTGTCCCTGACCCGCCTGGGCTTCTCGGCGGCGCAGCTGGCCGAGGCGACGACGATCACCCCGACCTGCGGCCTGGCCGGCGCCACCCCGCCGTGGGCCCGCCAGGCGCTCGTGCTGGCCCACCGCACGGCCGACGCGCTGGCGGACAAAGCTTCCTGAACTGCGGGACTGTCAGTGCCTGGCGGTAGATTCTTCAGTGTCGAAACGGCCCCTGACCAGTGAGGTGACGCGTTGTCCGCCACGGATGAGACCACCCCCGCTACCCCGGCGCAGCAGCACGCGGCCCTGGCCGAGGAGATCGAGGACGCGCGCTACCGCTACTACGTCCTGGACGCGCCGACGATCAGCGACGCCGAGTTCGACGTCAAGCTGCGGCAGCTGGAGGCGATCGAGGACGCGAACCCGGAGCTGCGCACCCCGGACTCGCCGACCCAGAAGGTGGCCGGCGCCTACGAGACCGAGTTCACCTCGGTCCCGCACCTGGAACGCATGCTCTCGCTGGACAACGCGTTCACCGCCGAGGAACTCCAGACCTGGGCCGACCGCATCGAGAAGGACCTCGGCGCGCTGCCGGACCTGCTGTGCGAGCTGAAGGTCGACGGCCTGGCGATCAACCTGCTCTACCAGAACGGCAAGCTCACCCGGGCCCTGACCCGCGGCGACGGCCGCACCGGCGAGGACATCACGCCGAACGCGAAGACCATCCAGAGCATCCCGCAGACTCTGACCGGCACCGCCGAGTTCCCGGTGCCGGAGCTGGTCGAGGTGCGCGGCGAGGTCTACTTCGCGGTCAAGGCGTTCGACGCGTGGAACGAGAAGATCCTCGCCGAGACCGGCCGCTCCTACGCCAACCCGCGCAACGCCGCCGCCGGCTCGCTGCGGCAGAAGGACCCGCGGATCACCGCGCAGCGGCCGCTGTCGATGGTGGTGCACGGCATCGGCGCCCGGCAGGGCTTCACCCCGACCTCGCAGTCCCACTCCTACGAGGCCCTCAAGGCCTGGGGCCTGCCGACCTCGGACCGGGTCAAGGTCGTCAAGACCCTGAAGGACGTCCAGAAGTACATCGACTACTACAACAAGCACCGCCACGACGTCGAGCACGAGATCGACGGCGTGGTGGTCAAGGTCGACGCCCTCGCCATCCAGGGCCGCCTGGGCAGTACCTCCCGCGCCCCGCGCTGGGCCATCGCCTTCAAGTACCCGCCGGAGGAGGTCACCACCAAGCTGCTGGACATCCGGGTCCAGGTCGGCCGCACCGGCCGGGTGACGCCGTACGCGGTGATGGAGCCGGTCACGGTCGCCGGCTCCACGGTCCAGAACGCCACGCTCCACAACCAGGAGATCGTGGTGAAGAAGGGCCTGAAGATCGGCGACACGGTGATCCTGCGCAAGGCCGGCGACGTGATCCCGGAGATCGTCGGCGCGGTGCAGGACCTGCGCGACGGCTCCGAGCGCGACTTCGTGATGCCGGAGAACTGCCCGGACTGCGGGACCAAGCTGGCCCCGCAGAAGGAGGGCGACATCGACCTGCGCTGCCCGAACTCGCAGTTCTGCCTCGGGCAGATCCGCGAGCGCATCGACTTCATGGGCAGCCGCAACGCGCTGGACATCGAGGCTCTCGGCTACGAGTCGGCGGTGGCGCTGACCCAGCCGGCCGGCGGCACCGCGCCGGTGCACGACGAGGGCGATCTGTTGAGCCTCAAGGTCGAGGACCTGGCCGAGCTCAAGATGCTGCAGGCCAAGCGCGGCGCGGACGCCCAGCCCGGCGAGATGGAGCTGGTGCCGTACTTCTACACCAAGGGCACGCCGAAGAAGCCCAGCGTTCCGACCGCGACCACCGAACTGCTGTTGCAGCAGTTGGAGCTGGTGAAGACCGACCGGCCGCTGTGGCGTTTCCTGGTCTCGCTGTCGATCCGGCACGTCGGTCCGACCGCGGCCCGGGTGCTGGCCCGCGAGTTCCCGTCCTTCGACGCTCTGGCCAACGCCACCGAGGACGAGCTGAAGGCCGCCGAGGGCATCGGCCCGACCATCGCCACCGCGATCGTCGAGTGGTTCGCCGTGGACTGGCACCGCGAGATCATCGGCAAGTGGCAGGCCGCCGGCGTGGTGCCTGTTGTGGAATCTCAGCCGGAAGGCCCGAGGCCTCTTGAGGGATTGAGCGTGGTCGTAACGGGCACATTGGCCGGTTTCACACGGGATGGCGCCGCCGAGGAACTCACCAGCCGGGGTGCGAAGGTGAGCGGTTCGGTCTCCAAGAAAACCTCATTCGTCGTCGTAGGGGATAACCCCGGCAGCAAGTATGACAAGGCCCTGAGCTTGGGGGTGAAGGTGCTCGACGAGGAGGGTTTCAAGGTCCTGTTGGGGGCCGGTCCCGAGGCGGCTGCCGCTACAGTGGCGGAAGCAGGGGCCTGACACCGACGCCCTGCTCGCCCGTCAAGACCAAGGCGAAACCTTTACGGTCCGTCTCTGGTCGGCGACGTTCTGATACGGCAATATGGCCGCGTCAGCCCGTTCGCTGACGCGCGCACCGACGCTGAAGTTGTTCAGAAGAGCTCCGGTACAGGAGGGTCCGCTCCATGCACCGACCATTCGAGCCGGACTACGGCCCGAAGGCCGATCCCGGACGTCTGTACGCCTTCGTAGCCTCCGTCAGCGCGGCCGGGATCACCATCCTGGCCGCGCTGTTGGTCTTGAACTGGCACGGTTCCGGACCCACCACCCAGTCGGTGCCCGCGCTCTTGATGACCATCTGCCTGGTCTTCCTCGGGGAACTGCGGCCCCTGATGAAGTTGCAGCACACCAACCGCGAGGCCGCCACCACGACGGTGTTCACCATCGCGCTGCTGATGCTCGCGGGCTGGCCGCTGGCCGCGATGGTGCAGGCCGCGGCCTCCCTGGTGGGCGGCGCGGCCGGGCGCCGGACCTGGTGGCGGATCCTGTTCAACGTCTCGCAGTTCACGCTGTCCCTGGGCGCGGCGTGCCTGGTGCTGCGATGTTTCGGCATAGTCCCGACCCCGGGGCGTCCGTGGGCCCCGAGCGTGACCTCGATGGCCGCGATCCTGCTGGCCGGCGTCGCGTACTTCGTGGTGAACCTGTTCTTCGTCTGGCAGGCCGTGGCGCTGTGGACCGGGGTCCGGCTGATCGGCATCGCCCGCCGTGAGTGGCGGGTCGAGCTGCAGGTGGTCGGCGCCTCGGTGGTGCTGGCGCCGCTGATCACCGTGGTGATGCGGCACGAGCCGTACCTCATCGTGCTGTTCATACCGGTGCTGCTGGTCTTCTACCGCAGCGCCCTGGCGTTCGACGAGAGCGAGTGGCAGTCGCTGCACGACCCGCTGACCGCGCTGCCCAACCGCAAGGCCCTGCGACGCCAGGCCGAGATCATGCTCGGCACCGTGCCGGCCACCGACGGCGACGGGCCGTCCTCGCTGTACTCCTCCGGCCGCACCCCGGCCGCGGTCGCCGTCCCGCACGGCAAGATCGGCCTGTTCCTGCTGGACCTGGACCGGTTCAAGGAAGTCAACGACACCCTCGGCCACGCCGCCGGTGACGAGCTGATCCGCGAGGTGGCCCAGCGCCTGTCGGCAGCGGTCCGCGCCGAGGACATGGTCGCCCGGCTCGGCGGCGACGAGTTCGCGGTCCTGCTCCCGGGCCTGCCGGACGTCGAGGCCGCGCAGCAGCTGGCGCAGCGGCTGCTGGACGCCGTCGCCGTCCCCTACCGCCTGCACGGCTTCAACCTCGATGTCGAGGCCTCCCTGGGCATCGCCCTGCACCCCGACGACGCCAGCCACTACGACGTCCTGCTGCGGCACGCGGACGTGGCGATGTACGAGGCCAAGCGCGGCAAGACCGGCTTCGTCCGCTACGACCCGGCGAAGGACCGCAACAGCCCGGACCGGCTGGCGCTCCTGAGCGACCTGCGCGAGGCCCTGGACGCCGGCCGCATCGAGGTCCACTACCAACCGCAGGCCTCCTTCAAGGACGGCCGCGTGGTCGGCGTCGAGGCGCTGGCCCGCTGGCGGCACGACGTGCGCGGCGCGATACCGCCGGAGACGTTCGTGAAGCTCGCCGAAAGCAGCGGCCTGATGGCGCGCCTGACGGAGTACATCCTCGACATCTCGCTGCGGCAAGCCGCCCTGTGGTGGCGCAACGGCTACGGCGTGCCGATCGCCGTCAACGTCTCGCTGCGCGACATCGAGAGCCCGCACTTCGTGGAGATGGTCGAACGCAAGCTGGCACAGCACCGCGTGCGGCCCGAGGCGCTGCGACTGGAAGTCGCCGAGCGCGTGCTGGTCGGCGACGCGCAGAGCGTCAGGGCGGCGCTGATCGGCTTGTCCAAGCTCGGCGTCCGGCTGTCGCTGGACAACTTCGGCACCGGCTACGCCTCGCTGCTGACCCTGCGCCGGCTGCCCTTCGACGAGATCAAGATAGACCGCTCCTTCGTCGGCGGCATCGGCTTCGACGCCGATGACGCGGCGATCGTCCGATCGACCATAGACCTGGCGCACTCGCTGGGGCTGCGCGTCGTCGCCGAAGGGGTCGAGGACCCCGCGACCTGGTCCACGCTGGAGGACTACGGCTGCGACGAGGCGCAGGGCTGGCTGGTGGCCAAGGCGCTGCCCGCGTCGGAGATCTGCGCGCTGCTGGCGCAGGGGGTGCCTTCGGCGGCGCCGAGTTCTTCCGCCAACGGGACGGCTCCGGATCAGCTTTCCGCGTAGGCGTGACACCCGAACCGCGGTCGAAGTCGTCTGTACTCATGGAAGGCGCAGTGCGCACCATCAGGTTATGGACGGGGGCTCGATGTCCACGGGGGCGAAACTGGCCGGCGGCTGTGCGGTGATCGTGGCTGTACCGCTGGTGTGGCTCGGGGTGTCGGTCTACTCGACCGAACAGAACATGGAGCCCGAGTCACAGCCCGACGTCGTGAAAGCGGCGCAGTCGGCCATAGCTCGGTCCGCGGATCAAGCGGTCAGCGCTCAGGTGGACAGCCGGATCGGCCAAGTCCGTGCCGCGTTGCCCTGGGCCGCTTACTTGGGAACGACGGTGGCGGACGTCTGCCGGACCGTCTACACCCCGAGTGCCTTCTTTGGGGCCCGTTCGACGTGGAGCCCCGTCACGTGCACCCGGACTGACACGGTCTACGAGGCCTTCGACGGTGATTTCAAGCAACGCCTCGCACAGCTCGACGGGGCTCTGGACGGGGCGGGGTGGCGTCCCCAAGGCCAGGTGGTCTTGCCGAAGCAGGAGCGGCCCGGCCTGGTCGCGGAACTCGACACCACGAGTCAGGTGCCCCGGGACGCCGACTCGTCGCAGATCGCGGCGGCGGCCCTGCGGTCGAACGTGGTCAAGCTGACGTACTACGTGCCGATCACGAACGACTTCACCCCGCCCACCGGTACGGCGGCGTACGCGGACAAGCCCTGCCAGGTCGAGGTGACGCGGGCTCCGCACCTTCCGGACCTCGACGACGGTACGTCCGACCATGACCGCGCCCTCAAGGACCCGTCGGCCGGCACCTCGTACTACCGCGCCTGGCAGCCCTACAGCCCCGCTCAGGTGGCCACGGCCTATCCCGCCCACAGCGGGGTCATCGCCATCACGCTCAGCGTGAGGTACGGGACGGGCGGGTAATCGAACCCTGAGACCGCTACGGTTTCTCGGGGGACGACACCGCCGCCGTCCTGTCGGCCACGGGAGGGGCGTCGATGTCGTCGCGGGTGCATGTGGTGTTCGTCCACGGGTTGTTCTCCGGCGCGGACACGTGGTCGCACTTCCAGGACCTGCTCGGCCGAGACCCTGACTCGGCCTTCGTTCGGACGCACACCATGCAGTACTTCACGCCGAAGGTGCGGTTGCGGCCTGATCGGCGGATCCCGGATTTCGCTGATCTGGCCGCGCAGTTGGCCACCCGGCTCAAGGCCGAGGATCTGCGCGAGGCCGGGTCGATCGTGCTCGTCGCGCACAGCCAGGGTGGGCTGGTGGTGCAGAAGTTCCTGGCCAGCGCGACGATTCGGGGGCAGGCGCGGGATCTGGTCCGTATCCGGCAGATCGTGCTCTACGCCTGCCCGACGCTGGGTTCGCCGTTCTTCGCCAAGACGCGGCGGCTGGCGTTCGGTGCGCGGCATCCGCAGGAGCGGCAGTTGCGGCTGCTGGACGGCGAGGTCTTCGAGGCGCATCAGCTGGTACTGCGCAACGTGGTCAACGCCGACGCCGTCACCGACTACACCTGCCCCATCCCGGTCACCGCGGTGGTCGGCGGTGAGGACAACATCGTCCCGCGCATCGAGGCCACCGGCTGGTTCCCGACCACCGAGACCGTCGCCGCCGACCACTTCTCGATCCTCAAGCCCGCCGATCACAGCGCCATGGAGTACCAGATCCTCAAGTCGGCGCTGCTGGCCGCGGCGGATCCGGAGCGGCCAGGCCCGGTCCTCGGCACCGGCGCGGACGCCGTCGAGCAGCAGGCGATCCAGTTCTCGGTGGAGCCGCCGGCCGGCCTCGGGCGGCTGCGCGGCCGGGACGCGCTCGTCAGTGCCCTGATGGCGCCGGGACGCGGCCGGGTCCACGTGCTGTCCGGCATGAGCGGCATCGGCAAGACCCACATCGCCTCCGAGGTGGCGGCCCGGCGCAAAGAGGAGGGCTGGAACGTGTGGTGGGTCTCGGTCCCGCAGCTGGCGCCCCGGATGCGGGAGGTGGCACATCTGCTCGGCCTGCCGCGTGGCGAGATCGACGAGGCGTGGCGCGGTGAGCGCAGCCAGACCGACCTGGTCTGGCGCGGCCTGGAGCACCACGACCGGCCCTGGCTCCTGGTCTTCGACGGCGCGACCGACCCGCAGCAGCTCGGCCGCGTCGCCTCCGACACCGGCCGCTACGACGGGACCGGCTGGGTCCGGGACGTGACGTCGGCCAAGGGCTCGGTCATCGTCACGGCGCGGGGCGGCCACAACGACGTGTGGGGCCCCTGGTGCCGCATCCACCGGGTGGAGCCGCTCAGCGAGTACGACGGCGCCGACGTACTCCTCGACATCGCAGGTCCCGACTGCGGGGGAGTGGAGCAGGCCCGGCAGCTCTCGCGTGCCCTCGGCGGGCTGCCGCTGGCGTTGCGGGCCGCCGCGAGCCGGGTCCGTTCGGTGTCCACCGGCGCGGTCTTCCTGTCTGAGCCGGGCCTGTCGGACTTCGCCGGCTACCTCGCCGAGTGGCGCACCCGCGAGCAGGCCGGCAACGGCGACCCCGCGGCCGAGTCCGGCCAGGAGGTGCTGGGCCTGAGCATCGTGCGCGAGTCGCTGCTGTTGTCGGCGCGCGGACTCACCACGGCCGCGACGCGCCTGCTGCACCTGTTCGCCTGCCTGTCCGACACCGCGGTGCCCTACCGGCTGCTGGCCCGGCCGGAGATGCTGACCGAGACCCCGCTGTTCGCCGGCGTCCCGATCGAGCAGATCCGGCTGGCCATCGGGCAGCTCGCCGAGGCGCACCTGATCCGCAAGCACGAACGCGGCGCGGACGACCCGGACCTGAGCGAGTTCCTGTCGCTGCACCCGATGGTCCACAACGTCTTCCGCGAGGACGACCAGGTCCAGGCGCACCGCGTCGACTACGGCCGCGCCATGCTCGACGTCCTCGCCGCCGCCACCGAGAACCGCACCGCCGACGACCCCGACAACTGGGCCGTGTGGGCCGCGCTGTTCCCGCACGCGCGCGACGCCGTGCTGTCCACCGTCACCTCGCCGGCCACCAGCGGCGAGCGCTTCCTCGTCGTCTCGGCCCTGAACCTGGCCCGCACCACCGCGCGCTACCTGCTGGCCTCCGGCCTGCTGGAGCCGGCCGGCACCCTGCTGGACGCGCTCATCGACGGCTGCGCCGGCTACCGCTTCGCCCCGACCGACACCAAGATCCTCGCCCTGCGCCACGAACGCGCCCGGCTCTCGATCGAGCTGGGCCGTTACGACCGCGCCGAAGCCGAGCTCACCGAGGTGATCGCCGGCCAGATCGCCGGCCACGGGCCCGACCACGCCAACACCTGGGCCAGCCGCCACCAGCTCGCCAAAGCCCTGCTGGAGCAGCAGCGCTGGATCGAGGCCGAGGCGATGCTGCGCGAGATCCTGCCCGCCGCGCGCCGGATCAACGGCTGGCGGCACCGCGACACCGTGACTGTCTGGCACACCTGGGCCCGCGCGCTGCTGCACGTGGAAGGCGCGAGCCAGGCCGAGACGATGTGCCGGGAGATCCTGGCGGCCTGCGACCAGCTGTGGACGCCGTCGTACCCGGAGACGCTCTACGCCTGGCAGACGCTCGGCCGCTCGCTGCTCTACCAACAGAAGCCCGACCTGGCCGAGTGGGAACTGCGGCGCGGCCTGAGCCGGGTCGCCGACACCGCCTCACCCGGCGCGCTGGGCATCCGGCACTTCCTCGGCATGGCCGTGCTGCAACAGGGACTCGTCAGCGAAGCCCGCGACGAACTCAGCACCCTGCTGGCCGACGAGGAGCGCGTCCTGGGCCCGCAACACCGCCTCACGGACAAGACCAGGCGCCTGATCGCGGAGATTACCGACCGGCTGCGTGGGGGAGGTTAGGTGATGCACCGCAGGACGACGGAGTCTGCTTGCCTGCACCGCGGCGCCGAGTTAGCGTCGGTGACGACGCGCTGGGAGAGGGCTGATCATGAAATGGTTCAGACGCGAGGCGAAGGCCCCTGACACGCTCGCCGACGCGGGCCCGCACCGGGTCGATCCGGCGGAGCTGGCGGCGGCGCGGGACATAGTGCGGCGCGCGCTCGACGCCGACGGGGCGGACGGCGAATCGGCGGGGCGGGATTTGTTCCGGCTCGGGACGGCCTGAGGTTCGGTTCGGAATGCCCTGAGGTTCGGGTCCACCCACCCCGAAGTGGATCTGCCATCCTGCCGCGCCAACGGGCTACGGTTCAGGCGTGGACATCCTTCGTTACACCGCCTTCAGCTCCGACCCGGCCGGCGGCAACCCGGCCGGCGTGGTCCTCGACGCCCGCGGCGCGGACGACGCCGCGATGCTCGCCGCGGCCGCCGAAGTCGGCTACTCCGAGACCGCGTTCCTCCTGCCGACCGACCGCGACCGGGTCATGGACGTGCGCTACTTCAGCCCGCTGGCCGAGGTCCCGTTCTGCGGCCACGCGACCATCGCCACCGCCGTCGCGTACGCCGAGCGGCACGGCCCCGGCGACCTGACGCTGAACACCCGCGCCGGGACCGTCCCGGTCCGCACCGTCGCCGCGGCCGACGGCACGCTCACCGCCACCCTGGTCAGCGTCCCGCCGAAGTCCGAGGACCTGCGCGGCCCGGTCCTGGCCGAACTGCTCGCCATCCTCGGCTGGACCGCGAGCGACCTGCACGACGCGTTTCCGCCCCGCATCGCCTTCGGCGGCGCCTGGCACCCGATCCTGGCCACGCCGAGCCGGGCCCGCCTCACCGAGCTCGACTACGACATGGACGCGCTGCGCGCCCTGATGCTGCGGCACGACTGGACCACCATCGACCTGGTCTGGCGCGAGTCGCCCGACGTCTTCCAGGTCCGCAACCCCTTCCCGGTCGGCGGCGTCTTCGAGGACCCGGCCACCGGCGCGGCGGCCGCGGCCTTCGGCGGCTACCTGCGCGAGCTGGACCTGGTCCCGGTGCCCGCGACGGTGATTTTGCATCAGGGTGTGGACATGGGACGGCCCAGCCTGCTGACCGTCGGCATCCCGGCCGGCGAGGGCGGGATCTCGGTCTCCGGGACGGCGGTCGCGCTGGCGTAGGTTCTCGCACGGGCCGATCCGGCGCGCCGTCCCCGGCCCGTGACGGAAAGTCACCTGACACCCCCGAAGTAGGATGGCTACGTTGTCCGCTACCGCCTTCTCAATCCAGGCAGAGTCCACACCGTAGGGATCCGCGCATATGCCCGCTATCACCCGTGAAGAGGTCGCCCACCTGGCGCTCCTGTCACGGCTCGACCTGTCCGAAGACGAGCTCGCGCACTACGCCGAGCAGCTCGACGTCATCCTCGGCTCGGTGGCCCGTGTCAGCGAGGCCGTGCAGAAGCTCGGTCAGGGCCAGGACATCCCGCCGACCTCGCACGCGCTTCCGCTGGTCAACGTCACCCGGCCGGACGTGGAGCAGCCGTGCCTGGACCCGGCCGACGTGCTGAGCCAGGCGCCGGCCGCGCAGGACCAGCGTTTCCGGGTACCGCGCATCCTCGGGGAGGACTGAGATGACTTTCGACGGCGATCTGCATCTGACCAAAGATCTGACGAGAAGCACGGCCGCCGCGCTCGCCGGCGCCATCAAGAGCGGCGACGTCACCTCCACCGAGGTCACGCAGGCGCACCTGGACCGCATCGCGAAGGTCGACGAGAAGGTCCACGCCTTCCTGCACGTCGACGCCGAGGGCGCGCTGGCCAAGGCCGCCGAGGTGGACGCCAAGCGGGCCCGCGGCGAGCAGCTCGGCCCGCTGGCCGGCGTGCCGCTGGCGCTCAAGGACGTCTTCACCACCAAGGGCGTGCCGACCACCTGCGGCTCCAAGATGCTGCAGGGCTGGCTGCCGCCCTACGACGCCACCGTCACCCGGCGGCTGCGCGAGGCCGACATCGTCATCCTCGGCAAGACCAACATGGACGAGTTCGCGATGGGCTCCTCCACCGAGAACTCCGCCTACGGCGTCACCCACAACCCGTGGGACCTGACCCGCATCCCCGGCGGCTCCGGCGGCGGCTCGTCGGCCTCGCTGGCCGCCTTCGAGGCGCCGCTGGCCATCGGGACCGACACCGGCGGCTCCATCCGCCAGCCGGCCTCGGTCACCGGCACCGTCGGCGTGAAGCCGACCTACGGCGGCGTCTCCCGCTACGGACTGGTCGCCTTCTCCTCCTCCCTGGACCAGGGCGGCCCCTGCGCGCGCACCGTCATGGACGCCGCGCTCCTGCACGCGGTGATCGCCGGCCACGACCCGATGGACTCCACCTCCATCGACCTGCCGGTCCCGGACGTCGTCGGCGCCGCGCAGCTGGCGAACGTCGAGGGCATGCGCATCGGCGTGGTGAAGCAGTTCGACGGCGAGGGCTACCAGGAGGGCGTCCGCCAGCGCTTCCACGAGGCCGTGCAGACGCTGCGCGACCTCGGCGCCACGGTCGTCGAAGTGGACTGCCCGTCCTTCGACTACGCGCTGCCGGCGTACTACCTCATCGCGCCCTCGGAGTGCTCCTCGAACCTGGCGCGCTTCGACGCCATGCGCTACGGCCTGCGCATCGGCGACGACGGCGTGAACGGCGTCGAGGAAGTCATGGCCCTGACCCGCGAGGCCGGCTTCGGCCCCGAGGTCAAGCGCCGCATCATGCTCGGCACCTACGCGCTGTCCTCCGGCTACTACGACGCCTACTACGGCTCGGCGCAGCAGGTCCGCACCCTGATCATGCGCGACTTCGACCGCGCCTTCGCCGACGTGGACGTGCTGGTCTCCCCGACCACCCCGACCACCGCCTTCAAGATCGGCGAGCGCGCCGACGACCCGATGGCGATGTACCTGGCCGACCTGTGCACCATCCCCACCAACATGGCCGGCAACGCCGGCATGTCGGTCCCGGTCGGCCTGGCCCCCGAGGACGGCCTGCCGGTCGGCCTGCAGATCATCGCCCCGGCCATGGCCGACGACCGCCTCTACCGGGTCGGCGCCGCGGTCGAGGCCGCGATGAACACCAAGTGGGGCCATCCGTTGATCGAGGAGGTGCCGTCGCTGTGAGCAAGAAGAAGAACAAGCCGCTCGGCACCTTCGGCACCCTGTTCGCCATCGGCAGCTCCGTGACCCTGGCCCCGGTCCTGCTGCGCCGCTTCAAGGAGGCCCGCGCCGACGGCGACAAGCTGGCGCTCGCCGACGCCGCGGTGTCGGGCGCGGCCCTGGCCGTCGGTGTGCTCCAGGTCCTGCGGGCCCGTAAGTCCTCCCGGAAGGCGGAATCCTGAGCATGAGTACGAACACTGTGAACCTGCCTTCGTACGAGGACGCCCTCGCCACCTACGACCCGGTCATGGGTCTGGAGGTGCACGTCGAGCTGGGCACCGTCACCAAGATGTTCTGCGGCTGCCCGACCGCCTTCGGCGCCGACCCGAACACCCAGACCTGTCCGACCTGCCTCGGCCTGCCCGGCTCGCTGCCGGTGGTGAACGCCAAGGCGATCGAGTCCGCGATCCGCATCGGCCTGGCGCTGAACTGCGAGATCGCCGAGTGGTGCCGGTTCGCGCGGAAGAACTACTTCTACCCGGACATGCCGAAGAACTTCCAGACCTCGCAGTACGACGAGCCGATCGCCTTCAACGGCTACCTCGACGTCGAGGCCGCCGGCAAGACCTGGCGGATCGAGATCGAGCGCGCGCACATGGAGGAGGACACCGGCAAGTCCACCCACGTCGGCGGCGCCACCGGCCGCATCCACGGCGCGGACTACTCGCTGGTCGACTACAACCGGGCCGGCATCCCGCTGATCGAGATCGTCACCAAGCCGATCACCGGCACCGGTGAGCACGCCCCGGAGGTCGCCAAGGCCTACGTCGCCGAGCTGCGCGAGCTGATCAGGGCGCTCGGCGTCTCCGAGGCCCGCATGGAGCTCGGCCAGATGCGCTGCGACGCCAACCTCTCGCTGCGCCCGATCGGCCGCGAGAAGTTCGGCACCCGCTCGGAGACGAAGAACGTCAACTCCCTGCGTTCGGTCGAGCGTGCGGTGAACTTCGAGATCCGCCGGCACGCCGCCGTCCTCAACGCCGGCGACACGGTGATCCAGGAGACCCGCCACTTCCACGAGAACGACGGCACCACCTCCCCGGGCCGCGTGAAGGAGGAGGCGGAGGACTACCGCTACTTCCCGGAGCCGGACCTGGTCCCGGTCGCCCCGGCCCGCGCCTGGGTCGACGAGCTGCGCGGGACGCTGCCGGAGCTGCCGAGCGTGCGCCGCAACCGGCTGCAGGCCGAGTGGGGCGTCACCGACCACGACATGCAGTCGATCCTGAACGCCGGCGCGGTGGACCTGATCGTCGAGACGGTGTCCCTGGGCGCCGCCGCCGACCAGGCCCGCAAGTGGTGGATGGGCGAGCTGGCCCGGCACGCCAACGAGACCGAGGTCGACCTCGGCGCCCTGGCCATCACCCCGGCGCAGGTCGCGGAGCTGGTCGGGCTGACCAGCGCGGGCACGCTGAACGACAAGCTGGCACGCCAGGTGATCGAGGGCGTCCTGGCCGGCGAGGGGTCCCCCTCGGAGGTCGTCGCGAAGCGCGGCCTGGCGGTCGTCAGCGACGACGGCGCCCTGCTCGCGGCGATCGACGGGGCCATCGCGCAGTTCCCGGACGCCGCCGAGAAGGTGCGCGGCGGCAACCAGGGCCCGGCCGGCCAGCTGATCGGCGCCGTGATGAAGGCGACGCGCGGCCAGGCCGACGCGGCGCGGGTGCGGGAGTTGCTGTTGGAGCGGCTTTCGGGCTGAGTGCCCGAGCTTCCTCAGTATCCCGACATAAGCGAGTACAGCGGGCCGTCTCCGAATCGACCGGGAGACGGCCCGCTGTACTCGTCCCGCTTCACCGCGTGCCTCAGCGCAGCATCTCGGCCTGGAGCATCGCGACCTGCTCGGTCGTCAGGTCCGAGACCTTGGCCGGCGCGGTGGTCGTGACGATCGCGACGACGTCCCCGCTCGCGAACACGACCCGCCGCTCCACCTGCCCCGGCAGCCCGTCGACCTGATCGAACTTGTGCACCGCGACGCTCTGCGCGAGGTCCCCGAACGACCGCACCGCCATCTGCGGCACGCCACCCTCCGGCTTGCCCGCCTTCGCCAACGAAGCGTTCTCCAGCATGCTCTCGACGTCCGACGCTGCCTCATGATCAGGGAACTGCAGCAACTCCACGACGGTGTGCTGCCCGTCCACCGCACTCCACCCGCGCCACGCGACGCGCCGCAAACCCGCGTCGTAGAGGTGGTCGGACACTTCGGACCCGGAGATAGAGGACTCGAAATCCGCGACGCGCTCCCAACCGTCCTCCTTCGGCGAAGCGCCAGTCGGCGCGGGCAACAGGTACTGCCGCAGATCGCCATAGTGAATCTGCCCGAGATTGCTGCCGTTGTTGGGCACCGGCTCCCCGGCCGGCGGCGCAGGCCGCACGGCAGCGGGGAACGTGTAGCGCCCGTCGCCCGGCGTGGCGAGGAACGGCACGTCGGTGCGCCGGGGGAGGCTCACGGCAAAGGCGGTACCCGCACCGATCGCAACGGCGAGACCGAGCGCCGAGGCGTAGCGGAGGACGAGCCGGCGCCGGCCGGCCTTCGGCTGCGGCGCGGACTCGGCTTGCAACTCGGCGAAGAAGGCTGCGGGGTCGAGGTACGGCTGATGCGGTTGGTGTGGCTGGTGTGGCTGGTTGGGAATCGCACTGGCGGGCTCTGGCTCTGGCTGTGATCTGGGCTCGCTCGCGCCGATCTGCCCCGCCAGTGCCGGTTCGCTGGCGGCGGTCGCGTCGGCCGCGCCTGCCTCGGTTTCCGCACCTGCCTCGGCCCGACCGCCACCGACCCGCTTCGCCGGCGGTGGTTCGCTGGCGTTGGCTGTGCTTGCCGTGGTTTCTGCGCCCGCGTCTGCCGGATCGCCGCCGACCTGCTGCTCGGGCGCCGAGGAATGTGCGAGCTCTGATGCCGGTTCGCTCGTGGCCGCACCGGCCGCGCCTGCCGCGTCTAGACCGCCGCCGACGGCCGCGCCTGCCCCGGTTTCCGCACTTGCCTCGGCTGGACCGTCGCCGACTTGCGCTGCCGGTGCCGTGCTGCCGGTGGCCGCATCGGCCGCGCCTGCCCCGGTTTCCGTGCTCGCTTCGGCTGGACCGTCGCCGACATATGCTGTCGGTGCCGCGCTACTGGTGGCCGCATCTGCCGCGCCTGCCCCGGTTTCCGCGCCTGCCTCGGCCTGCTCGCCGGCCTCTACTCCGGCCGTCTTCGTCTTCCTCGGCAGCTCCCCGAAAGCCGCCAGCACATCATCCTGCGCGCTCACGTCCCCAGCCCGCCCTTCAGCGTGTCCAACTGCTGCCCGAACAGCTCGGTCACGGCGTTCGTGTCCAGCGGCACCGTGCCCTCGGCGCGCACGATGGCGAAGGTGTCCTCGACCGTCGCCAGGCAGGTCATGGTGTCCAGCCGGTCGCCGACGTGCGTCACCGGCAGGACGCACAGCGCCTCCGGGTGGCCGGGGACCTTGGGGCCGTTGCGGAAGGCGTGCGACTGCTTCACCACGCGCTCGAACTGGCCCGCGCTCGCCGCCGCCTGGGCCGGGTTCAGGCGCAGCACCGTCACCGCGAGGTCCAGGGTCCCGGAGTCGTTCGCGTACGTGCGCACCGCGCCGTCGCTCATCCCGCCGTTGGCGATGGCGCCCTTCGCGCTGCTCATGTCGGAGGCCGGCAGCGTACCGAACAGCAGCGCGACCGTCGGGTCGGCCTGGTCCGGGGCGATCGTCGAGTCGTTGCCCAGTCCGCCCTCGTCCGGGCCCGGCACGTAGCCGGCCGGCATCGGGAGCAGGAAGTCCTTCACGCTGCCGTAGTGCGTGCCGTCCGGCCGCACGCCGGAGGTGACGCTCGGCTGCGGCGACGTCGGTGTGGCGGGCCCGGTCGTCGGCGACACCTGCCCGCTCGCCGTCGCAGAGTCCTTCGACGTCCCGGTCGCGGCCAGAATCCCGAACCCCGCGCCCGCCCCGACCGCCAGCGCCGACACCAGCCAGCCGGCCACGAACCACCCGGGGCGTCGCGCCGACTGCCGCTGTGGCTCCGGTACCAGCTCAGTCGCCGGCGCTTGCATCAGCACTGGCTCCGACACCGAACCCAACTCCGAAACCGAAACCGGCTCCGTCACCGGCTCCAAAACCCCATCACCGGACTCACTCACAGCAGCCCCGCCTGATCCTTGGTGACGGCCGCGACCTCGTCCGTCGACGGCGCACTCTTCGCCCGGCTCACGAACACCTGCTCCACCAACTCCCCGTGCCGCACCAGCCCGTAGGCCGTGTACAACCCGTCGGAGTCCTTCTGTCCCGGGCTGCTCACGGCCCCGGTCGCCGTCCCCGCGATCACGGGCGCGTTCGGGTCGACCGGGGTGTACGTCGACGCGGTGTACGACTTCGCCCCCGTCACTGTCCGGAACTGCACCAGATCGATCTCGACGCGCGTCCCGTCCGCCAGCGTCCACCCGGTCCGCACCGCGCGCCGGAAACCCTCCGCGTTCAGCAGCGTCAGCGTGTTGGACGAATCCCTGTAGTACTCCGCCAGATCCGCGATGCCGAACCACTCCCGCGGCGCGAAGTCCGTCGTGTCCTTCGCTCCCGCCGGCGTCGCCAGCAGCACCGCGCGCAGGTCGCCGTCGAGCTTCGTGCCGTCGTCCGTCGTCGCGTCGTGCGGGTCCGCGATCCCGGGCCCGGCCGCCGCCGCGAGCGTCCGCTGGAACGGCGGCAACGGCGTGGCCGGCCGCGCCTGCTGGATCAGGAAGCCGCCGACGGCGCCGCCGACCAGCCCGAGCACGACCGCCGAGGAGAACAGCAGTCCGGTCCGTCGTTTCACGCCCTCACCTCCCCGTGTCCAGCCGGTCGATCTGCTTGCGCACCCGGTCGATCAGCACCGCGTGGTCCACCGGCGGCTGGCCGTAGACGTTCACCTCGAAGAACACATCGCCCCGGAACCCGACCGCGCGCAGCCGCGCCTCGCCCAGCGACGCGTCGAGCGGGATGTCGTACGCCTTCTCGTCCGGATAGCCGGGGATGCTGAACGACGACCAGCCCGGCATCTCCTTATCGGCGTTGGCCCAGGCCCGGGCGACGTCCGCCGAGCCGAAACGCAGCAACCGCACGGTGACGTGATACTTCGCGTCCCCGGTCTGGTACGCGCGGGTCGCGCCGCCCTTGAAGCCCACCTGCCCCAACAACTTCAGGACTTCAGAGCTGTTCGAGTAGGGCGCCGCCGCAGCGGCCGCGGTCAGCGCGTCGCCGTCCGGCGTGCCGACCGCCGACGCGTCGGATGGGACCGGCAGTAGGAAGTAGCGGATGTCGCCGCTGTGCACACCGTTCGAGACGCTCCCGGTCACCGTCGAGGACGGCGACGGCGGGGCCGACGACGAAGACGACGAAGAGGATGAGGAGGAAGACGAAGCGACCGGCGACGAAGAAGACGAACTCGAAGAAGGACTCGGCGAAGCCTCAGGACTCGAAGGCGACGTCGCAGCAGGCTGCGAAACCGCGTCCGTCCGCGACGAATGGCCCCGCCCCACGGCCACCACGGCCCCGGCGGTCCCACCCGCGATCAGAACCCATCCGACAGAGAACGCCGCGATGGTCGCACGTCTGCGACCGGCGCCCGGACCACGCACTCCTGGCAACGCCCACCCCTGAAACTGACGAGAGAACGCCGAGACATCGACGAGACGAGGATCTTCCCAGTCGCGAAGATGTTCGGAAAACCTCATTTGAGATCACGGTTGGGCCACGATTTCCACCCGCAGGTCGGACGCCCGGAATCCGCTGTGGATTCCACCGATCGGCGGCCCGCGACACCGCCCGGGACCGCCGAACGATTGCGGCCCGAGCCGCGGCGGGTCAAGGTGGTCGAGATGGTCAAGATGGTCTCCGGCGTCGGTCCGCGACCCGGACCGATGCTGAGGCGTGCCTTGAGAAACGCCCGACGCAGCCCGAGCCCGATCCGCCTGACGCAGCCCGACCAAGCCCGACCCCGACCGCGATCAAGCCTGACGCGGCCCGAGCCCGACCGCGATCAAGCCCGATGCCCCCCGAGCCCGATCCGCCCGACGCGGCCCGAGCCCGACCGCGATCAAGCCCGACGCAGCCCGAGTCCGAGCCCGATCCCGACCCCGCCCGAGCGCGACCCCGACCCAGCCCGACCCAGCCCGACCAAGCCCGACCCGGAAGGCGGTCCCGCGATGAAGGCCCTCCAGTACCCCGCGGTCGGCGCCGCCCCGGTGGTCGTCGACGTCCCCGACCCCGAACCCGGCCCCGGCCAGGTCCTGCTGAAGGTCACCGCCGCCGGCGTGTGCCACTCCGACATCGCGGTGATGAGCATGCCCGCCGCCGCGCTCCGCTTCCCGCTGCCGCTCACCCTCGGCCACGAGGGCGCCGGCACCGTCGCGGCGCTCGGCGAGGGCGCGACCGGCTTCGCCGTCGGCGACAGCGTGGCCGTCTACGGGCCCTGGGGCTGCGGGATGTGCCACATGTGCGCGCAGGGGAAGGAGAACTACTGCCTGCGCGCCGCCGAGCTCCAGATCTTCCCGCCCGGGCTCGGCGCGCCCGGCGCGATCGCGCAGTACCTGCTCGTCGACTCCGCGCGGCACCTCGTCCCGCTCGGCGACCTGGACCCGGTGCGCAACGTCCCCCTCACCGACGCCGGCCTGACGCCGTACCACGCGATCAAGACCGCGCTGCCCAAACTGGTCGGCGGCAGCACGGCCGTGGTCATCGGCGCCGGCGGCCTCGGGCACGTCGCGATCCAGCTGCTGCGCGCCCTGAGCCCGGCCCGCGTCGTGGCGTTGGACGTGGCGCCGGAGAAGCTGGAACTGGCCCGGGAAGTCGGTGCGGACGCGGCGCTGATGTCGGACGAGAAGGCCCCGGCGGCGGTGCGGGAGCTGAGCGGCGGGCGCGGCGCCGAGGCGGTGTTCGACTTCGTCGGCGCGCCGCCGACCGTGGCGCTCGCCTCGGCCTGCGCCGGCGTGGAGTCCGACGTGACGATCGTCGGGATCGGCGGCGGCAGCGCGCAGGTCGGGTTCGGCGTGACGCCCTACGACGCGGCGTTCCGGGCGCCGTACTGGGGAACGCGGGCCGAGCTGATCGAAGTGCTCGACCTGGCGCGCGACGGATCGGTGTCGGTCCACGTCGAGACGTACAGCCTGGAGGAGGCGCCGAAGGCGTACGAAAGGCTGCACGCCGGCCAGGTCCGGGGGCGGGCCGTCATCGTGCCCGACGGCTGACGCATATTCTGCTGGGGTGACTGGCTCGATCATGGAATCCGGCGACCCCTTTTCGGCACCGACCACTCCCACCGCTGCCGTGCCCGGCACGCCCGCCGTCGCGGCGGCGACACATCCCACCGTGCCCGCCGTCGCCTCGGCCACCGAGGCCGAAGCAGCGGCGCGCGACGCGAACCCGCAATACGTCCTGCCGCTGGTCGTCCGCATCGAGCGCGCCATGCCTCCGCAGCGCACCGACGCGCTGGAGACGTCGGCGCGAGCCGTCCTCACCTTCCTGTCCGACCCCCGCTCCACCGAGCCCGACGGGGAGTGGACGCCGCTGGTCCGTGCCTGGACCGACGGCCGCATCCGCAAGGTCGTGCGCCGCGCCCGCGGCGCCGAGTGGACCCGCGCCGAAGCGCTGCCGGGCATCACGGTCGTCGGAACCGCGGAGAATGACCCGGCACAGGTCCGCGTCTACCCGCCGGTCCCGCTCGACGCCTGGCCGAAGGACCTCGCGCGCCTCCAGGTCTCCGGCACCGACCTGGAGGACGCCGAACCGCCCGCGCCGGTCGAGCCGGGTTCGCAGCCGGTGCTGTGGCTGAACCCCGAACTGGAGATGACCGCAGGCAAGGCGATGGCTCAGGTTGGCCACGCCGCGCAGATCGCGTGGTGGCGCTTGAGTGACGCGCAGCGCAAGGAGTGGGCCGACGCCGGGTTCCCGCTCGCCGTGCGGGTCGCGGCGAAGGACGCCTGGCCGGCGCTCGCCGACTCCGGACGGCCGCTGGTGCGCGATGCCGGCTTCACCGAGATCGCGCCGGGGTCGTGCACGGTGGTCGCCGATCTGCCGGTGCTCGGCGACGGCTGATCCGCTGTCGGCAACTCAGCAACTCAGCAACTCGGCAACTCGGCAACTCAGAATTCGAAGACCGGTTCGACCCGATCGGTCGGCATTCGCCGCTCCATAAAGCTCATCAGGGGTTTACAGCGGACACGCGGCTGGGAAAGGCTCCAAGCGTCCTGACCAACCTCTCAGGGAGCTGAAACATGCGGATATCCCGCCTCTCCAGCCGGTCCGGCCGCTTCGTCGCGGCGGCGGCCCTGCTGCTCGGCGTCAGCGTTGCCGCCGCGTCGGGCGCCGGAGCCACCGGTGGCGCCGCCCCGGTACGTCCGGGCCACGCCACCGTGGTCGCCGCTGACGCCGCCGCTCCGGCCGCCGTGGGGCACACCGCCGCCACGACCGCCGCCGACCCCTGCGGCTTCGTCCCGGCCGTGCCCGCCGACGACTTCAAGGGCATCCCGCAGTTCGACGCGAAGAAGGCGGCGCAGCCGTACTCGGTGGTGTTCCACACCAGCGAGGGCGACATCACCGTCAAGGCCCTGACCTCGGCCGCGCCGTGCACCACCTTCTCCTTCCGCTTCCTGATCGACCACGGCTACTACAACGGCACCCACTGCCACCGCCTCACCACGCAGCGCCTGTGGGTACTCCAGTGCGGCGACCCGACCGGCACCGGCAGCGGTGGCCCGGGGTACTCCTTCAACGACGAGAACCTGGCCGGCGCCACGTACCCGGCCGGCACCGTCGCCATGGCCAACGCCGGCCCGAACACCAACGGCAGCCAGTTCTTCTTCACGTGGAAGGACACCAAGCTGCGGCCGGACTACACGCCGTTCGGCGTCGTGACCAGCGGCATGGACGTGCTGCAGAAGATCGCCGCGGCCGGCGAGGACGACCAGAACGGGCCCGGCGACGGCTACCCGAACGATTACGTGTTGTTCCACCACGTGCGGATTCACTCGGACCGTTAGCGGTTCGCGGCGCTTCGTCGCGTGCGGGCCGGTCGACGACTTCAGTGCGGAGTCGGCCGGCCCGTTTTCGTCGGCGCGCCCGCGGACCCGCCGTCACGGTTCCTGTTGCCGGACCCCCGGCCGCCCCGCAGCATCGAACCATGGACAGTGATCTGAGTCCGCCGCAGAACCTGGCCGACGGCGAGGCGTCGACCATCGAGTCCGGTTCCGGCGTCGGCGACGACACCGCGGCGGCCATCGCGACCATCGACCTGGAGCCGGCCGGCATCGAGTTCGCCGACCTGACCGCCCTGGTCACCGGCGCGGCCTCGGGCATCGGCCTGGCGACCGCCCGCCGCCTGGCCGCCGGCGGCGCCGCGGTGGCGCTGGCCGACTACGACCTGGACGGCGCCGAGCGCGCCGCCACCGAACTCGCCGAATCCGGCGTCCCCGCGCTGGCTATCCGCCTGGACGTGACCGACCCCGCCTCCGTCGAGTCCGCCGTGGCGGCCGCCGTCGCGGGCCTGGGCCCCCTGCGCCTGGCGGTCAACAACGCGGGCATCGCCGGCCCCACCGCCCCCACCGGCGACTACCCGCTCGACGACTGGCGCCGCGTCCTCGCCACCAACCTCGACGGCGTCTTCTACTCCATGCGCTACGAGATCCCCGCGATGCTGGCAGCGGGCGGCGGCAGCATCGTCAACATGTCCTCCATCCTCGGCACCAACGGCTTCGCCGCAGCGCCCGCCTACAGCGCGGCCAAACACGGCGTCGTCGGCCTGACCAAGACCGCGGCCCTGGAGTACGCCGCCCACGGCATTCGGGTGAACTCCGTCGGCCCCGGCTTCATCGAGACCCCGCTGCTGTCGAACACGGACGCCGCGGAGCACGAACTGCTGGTGTCGCTGCATCCGATGGGGCGGCTGGGGCTCGCTGACGAGGTCGCGGAGCTTGTCGCGTTTTTGCTGTCGGATCGGGCGAGTTTTGTTACTGGGGGCTATCACCTTGTGGATGGGGGGTATGCGGCTCGGTAGGTGGGGGTGGGGGTGGGGGTGGGGGTGGAAGGTGGGGGTGGAAGGTGGAGGTGGAGGTGGGGCGCTGGGTGAGTTGCTTGGCTTGGTGGGTTGTGCGGGATCCGGTTTGCTCGTGGTTTTACAGGCGATTTTTACGGCTTCGCGCAGGGGTTGATGACCTCGCAGGGGGACGCAGTTCGGTTGTGCCCCGAAGGTTCCGCTGGCGGCTGGCGGTTTGCGCGTGCACGACCGCGCGGCGGTTCAGGCTTCTGCGGCAGTGCGCTGGCGGGTGGCGGTTTTCGCGTGCACGACCACGCGCCGGTCCGAGTCACTGCGCATGTCGTAGGCGGCAATCGTCGTGCGTGGTGGGCACCTTGAGGCCTCCGGCGGGCGCTCTACAGCGA
>NZ_JBGCCM010000036.1:0-120923 GCF_041262085.1 Catenulispora sp. GAS73 | reverse complement strand
TCGACTTGCATGTGTTAAGCACGCCGCCAGCGTTCGTCCTGAGCCAGGATCAAACTCTCCATTGATGATTATCACCAGCCGACCGGAATAGGGTCGGACAGAGGTGTCAGAAGAGTCACCTGGCAAGTAGACCGACAACCCGACGGGGGTCGGGAAGCGTCTACCAACCATGTGTTCAATGACACTCAGTCATGACGACTGAGGTCGCATGGCATCGAAATTAATCGGCACACTGTTGAGTTCTCAAGAAACAGACGCCCGAACCACTCGTCTCAGAACCTGCGTTCTGATCGGCTGCGACCCGGCGTTGTCAGGTCTTGCTGTTCTTCTTTTGTTCTTTCTTGTCTTGCTTCGCTTTAGATCTTAGCAGATCCTCTGCGCTTTCGCAATTTCTTGCGCTGGACCTATTTTAAATCCAGTCACTTCCGGCTGGTTTATCTCGCCTTCCGCATTTCCGATCTTAGCAGATCGTTTCTGCGTCTTGCGCTTCCACCTGGCCTTCGGTCCGCTTCGGAACTCGCGCTCCGCTGCGGTGCTTCAGAACTGTATCGGTACTTGTTTCCCGCTCCAAATCGGCCGTTCACCGACCGATCGGAGAAGAGATATCCGCGCACCGACACCAAGAGACCACGACACGGCCGACGCCATAAGGCCCGATAAAAGGCTGAAGGCGACGACTGGATGTTCGAATGGGCTCCTGCTGAAGATCACCCCGGGTGATCGCCCGCTCGCGCGGCGCGTCCCGAAGGGGCAACGTCGTGAAAACTTAGTCGGTGCCCGGGCGCGTGTCAAGCTCCCTGATCCCGGGCGGGCGAATGTCGTTCCGTCGCCGTCCGGAGCCGCCGGCGGTGTCAGTCCTCGTAGTGCGGCGGCCGGTCCGCCAGCAACTCCATCAGCCGGGCGGTGTCGCCGGCCGCGGAGGTCGAGGAGGGGTCCCGGTCGCCGAGATCGTCCGTGGTCTGCTCGGGCAGCACTTCCCCGAACAGCTCGTCCCAGTCCACGACGCGCTCGTCGGCGTCCCAGCCCGAGTTCTCACTCATGGCGTCCAGTGTAGAGCAGAGCAGGCGTCTGGGGCGGGGATCCGAACACTTGACAGTCTCAGCGACCACCTGTCAGTCTCAGCTTACAGGTGATAGCGAACCAAGGAGGACGCCCTGAACACCGAGGAACTGCTCGCGAAGCTGGGCGCCGTGGGCCACGCCCAGCGGCTGCGCATCGTCGCTGAGCTGTACCGCTCGGCTCAGGAAGGGAACCGCCTGCACGTCAGCGAGCTCGCTCGCCGGCTGGGGCTGTCCCGGGCGCTGCTCTACATGCATCTGGAGCGGCTTGAGACGGCCGGCATGGTGGCCGGCCATCTGGAGCTCTCCGATGACGGCAAGGCCATGAAGTACTTCGAGCTCCAGCCGTTCGCGCTGACGCTCGACGCGGAGACGATCGCCGAGACGGTGGCCCGGGACGCGGAACCCGCGCCGGACGCGAACACGAAGGGTGGAAAGGGATGAACACGGGAGTCGTGCTCGCCAGTGGCGGCGGCGGTTCGAACGGCGGACTCATCGCGGTGGTGATCGTCGGGATCATCTTCACAGCGATCGCGGTGAGCATCGTGTCGTTCTTCCAGTTGCAGAAGCACCGTGCGGACGCCGTGGCGTTCGCCGCGTACCGAAAGCTCGCGGAAGAAGCTGTGGAGAAGCAGGACCAGTTGCTCACCGAGCTGCGGGCCCTGGACCTCAAGGTCGGCGAGATCGAGCGGATGCTCAGGAGCGTCGAATGAACACCGAAGACATGGCTACTCTGTACGGCACTCCTATATGGAGGCGCCTACGGATGTACCGCAATCCGATCCGCATGCTGTTCTCAGGGGGAGTCTGGGCCTCGGCCTGGTACCTGCTCGGCTCGATCGTCATCAGCATCGGGCTGCTCGCCGTCGTCACCAGCATCACCATCACGTCCGCGGCACTGGTGATCATCTGGGCCGGCCTGCCGTTGCTCATCGGCAGCGCGTACTTCATCCGGGGGTGTGTGGTCATGGAGCGCGGCCGGGCCCGCGCGGTGATTCCCGAAGGACTGCCCGCGATGCCTCCAGTGGGATCCGCGGAAGGCTTCTTCCCGACGCTGAAGGCGGTGTGGAAGGACCGGATCACTCAGCGGGGTCTGGCGCACTTCACGCTGCTGGCCCTGCCGCTGCTCATCCTGGACACGGTCGTCTGGGCGATCTGGGTGGCCTTCCTGGGCGGCGTCACCGTCCCGATCTGGTACCGCTACATCCCCCGCGGCTTCAACGGCCAGCACTGGCACGGCCTGGAATACGGCTACTTCCCGAACGGTCCGCACGGCAAGGACTCCATCGGGTTCTGGATCGGCAGCGACCTGTCCGCGACTGTTGCAGCAGTCGCGTCCCTGGTACTCCTGCTCGCCTGGAACTACGTCCTGGTGGCCACCGCGCGAGTCCACGCGAGCACCGTGCGAACCGTGGTCGCCGGACGCGACCCGATGGCCGCGGCGCGCCGGGTGCTGGACAGCCCGGGACCTTTGAGCTCGCCGACAACTACCTGAGCGGCACGCTATAGCGGCGCCATCCAGTAGTCAGCCACTCATCACCGCTATAGAGAACAGCCCGCAGACAAAGCGGGCCGGGCAGACGTTGCAGCGTCCGCCCGGCCAGGCAAGACCCACGCCGCCAAGTCACGTCAGCTCTCACACATCGATGGCTCAGCCATGGAGGGGATCTCTCATGTCCACGCTAACAGCACGCCCGCCTGTGGTGGAACGGGTGGCGGGCTGGAGTGCCCGCCACCGCAAGACAACTGTCTTCGGCTGGTTGATCCTGATCATCGCCGCGGTGGTGATCGGCGGAATGGCCTCCGGCACCAAGAAGACTGCCTACGACCCCGGTGAGGCGGGGCGCGCAGAGCGTGCCCTCGACGTCTCTGGGATCTCCCAGCAGTCGGAGAGCGTTCTCGTGCAGAGCCGGTCCGGGGCGTCCTTCGCCTCGGACGCGGACTTCCGCAGCGGTGTCGCGGACGTGGCCGCCGCACTCCGCGGGATTCCGGGGTCTGCGGCCGACGTCCGGTCTCCTCTGGACAACGCCACGGAGACCAAGGCCCTGGTCTCCAAGGACGGCCGCTCCGCGATGGTGACCTTCGTGGTCGCCGGGAAGAAGGACGACGCCAACACCATTGTCGCCAAGCCGCTGGCGACGGTCGCGCAGGTCCAGGCCGCGCATCCCGGGCTCCGGGTCGAGGAGGCCGGCGCGGCGTCGGTCGACAAGACGATCAACGACATCGTCGCCACCGGTTTCCAGCGCGCGGAGTTCAGCTCGGTGCCGGTCACCCTGATCCTGCTGCTGATCGTGTTCGGGGCGCTGGTCGCCGCTTCGATCCCGCTGTTGCTGGCGCTGACGGCGGTGGCCGCGGCGATCACACTGATGGCCGTCCCGGGCCGCTGGCTGCCGATCGGGGACAGCACCTCGTCGGTAGTGCTGCTGATCGGCATGGCGGTCGGCGTCGACTACTCCCTGTTCTACATCCGCCGCGAACGCGAGGAACGCGCCCTGGGGCGGTCGCCGCGCGAGGCGCTGCGGATCGCGGCCCGCACCTCGGGCCGGTCCATCGTGGTCTCCGGTCTTACCGTGATGGCTTGCCTCGGCGGCCTGTTCTTCACTCGGATGGACGCCTTCTCCGGCTGGTCGGTCGGCACCATCCTGGTGGTCGGCATGGCGATGCTGGGCTCGGTCACCGTGGTCCCGGCGATGCTGTCCTGGCTCGGCGACAGGATCGACAAGGGCCGGGTCCCGTTCCTGGGCAAGCGCCGGACGGTGGCGCGCGAGTCGCGGTTCTGGAACTTCCTGGTGCGGCACGTCGTGAAGCGTCCGCTGCTGTGGGGCGTCCCAGCGCTGCTGGCCCTGCTCGCGCTGGCGGTGCCCGGCACCGGGCTGAAGGCCAAGGACGCGGGAGCCGTCGACATCACCCACGGCAAGCCGATCAGCCAGACGCTGGAGCGCATGCAGACGGCGTTTCCCGGCGGACCGGCTCCTGCGCTCCTCGTGGTGCATGGCGATCCGCGAGTGCTGAAGGGCTCTGAGTTCACCGGCGCGGTCACCGCCATGGAGCGCATGCTCCCGAACGGTGCACAGGTGTCCACGCAGACCAGCGCCGACGGCCACTACGAGGCACTCTCGATCCCGCTCGCGGGCGACGGGGCGGACAGCGCCTCGGCGGCGGCGCTGAAGCACCTGCGCTCCGAGGTGCTGCCGGCCACCCTCGGCCACGTCTCCGGCATCGACTACAACGTCGGCGGCCAGTCGGCCAGCCAGACCGACTTCGGCGACCAACTGCACAGCACGACCCCGATCGTCATCGGCTTCGTGGTGCTGCTCGCCTTCGTGCTGATGGTCGCGGCCTTCCGCTCCCTGGCGATCCCGCTGACCGCGATCACGGTGAACCTGCTGTCGGTCGGGGCGGCCTATGGCGTGGTGAAGTGGATCTTCCAGGACGGGCATCTGGAGAAGCAGCTGGGATTCCAGTCCTACGGAGCCGTGATCTCCTGGCTCCCGCTGTTCATGTTCGTGATCCTGTTCGGGCTCTCCATGGACTACCACGTGTTCGTGCTCAGCCGGATCCGCGAACTTCGGATGCGCGGCGTGCCGACCAAGCAGGCCGTGGTGAAGGGCGTCAGCTCGTCCTCGGGCGTGGTGAGCAGTGCGGCGATGATCATGGTGGCGGTGTTCTCGCTGTTCGCCTTCATGCCGTTCGCGCCGATGAAGATGGTCGGCATCGGCATGAGCGTCGCGGTCGCGATCGACGCCACCCTGGTGCGCGGTCTGCTGGTCCCGGCGGTCATGAGTCTGCTGGGCGAGCGGAACTGGAAGCTGCCGCGCGGGCTCCAGTGGATCCCGGGCCTGGCTCTGGAGAAGTCGGAGGCGTCGGCGCCGGCGCCGACGCGGATGTATGGCCGCGAAGAAGTGCCGATCGCATAGAGAGCTCCCTGGCGCGACCGCTATAGAGAACACGCCATAGAGAGACTGTGGCGCCGGAACCCACGGGGGGCTCCGGCGCTGCGGCTCATTTATGCAGTGACTCCGTGACGCGCTCAGGCCGCGAGCCGAAGGGCGACCTCGTCGAGCCGCTCGGGGTCGAGGATCACCTGGATCGACGCCACCTTGCCGTCCACCACGGCGAAGGACATCAGCGAGATCGGCTTGCCGTCCTTGACGACGAACGCGCCGGGCGTGCCGTTGATGAGCACCCGCTGGACGTACGGCGCCATGGTGCGCGCCAGCTGCGCCTGCGAGGCGACGGTGCGCGCCCCGGACAGCGTGACCGACTGGCTGGCCCGCAGCACGCCGCCGTCGGCGCGGAGCACGACGTCCGGATGCAGGACGGCGACGAGCGCCTCGAAGTCGCCGTTCCGCGCTGCGGCGAAGAACGCGTCGACGGCGGTGCGCTGCACGGTGAGGTCCGGGTCGGGCACCGGCGCCCGGCCCTCCACCCGCCGACGGGCCCGGCTGGCGAGCTGGCGGACCGCCGCCGGCGTCTTCTCCAGATCCTCTGCGATGTCCTCGAACGGCACCGCGAACATGTCGTGCAGCACGAACGCAAAGCGCTCCGCGGGCACGAGAGTGTCCAGCACGATCATCATCGCGAGCCCGACCGAGTCCGCGGTCATGGCGACGGTCTCGGGGTTGGTGTCGTCCTCGGCACAGACCACGGGGTCGGGGATATGAATCTCTAGAGAGTCCTCTGCGCGTTGCTGCCGCGAGCGGAGCATGTTCAGACAGACCCGCCCCACGATCGTGGTCAGCCACGCCTGGAAGTTGCGCACCTCGTCGGTGTCGGCGCCGCTGGCCCGCAGCCAGGCTTCCTGCAGAGCGTCGTCGGACTCGCTGAGGGAACCCAGCATCCGGTAGGCCACGGCCCGCAACCTGGGCCGGTTCTCCTGGAACCGCTCGGCGAGAAAATTCTCGTCGACCATCTGTCACACACCCCTCGGTAGCCGTGTCTACCCGATGTGGCCCGGTCCACGGGCCCCTCACACGTCATACCAAGGAGTGATCGTGAACGTGAAGATCTTCGTCACCGGCGGCACCGGCACCCTGGGCTCGCACACCGTCCCGCTGCTCCGTGCGGCCGGGTACGACCTGCGGATCCTGAGCCGGAGCCCGCGGGCGGGCGCGGAGGGAGTCGAGTACGTCACCGGGGACCTGCTCGCCGGGGAGGGCCTGGACGAGGCCCTGGCCGGCATCGAGACGGTCCTGCACATGGCCGGCGCTCCGAAGGGTGACGACGTCGCGACCCGGAACCTCGTGCAGGCCGCAGCGCGCGCCGGGGTCCGCCACATCATCTACATATCCGTGATCGGCGCCGACAAAGTCCCTGTGGGCTGGCTGCGCATGAAGGCCGCCGCCGAGCAGGCCGTCGAGGAGTCCGGTGTGCCGTACACCATCCTGCGCGCCGCGCAGTTCCACGACCTGACGCTGAAGGCGGTGCGCGCCATGGCGAAGCTGCCGGTGGTCCCCAACCCCGGCGGACTGCGGTTCCAGCCGGTGGACACGCGGGACGTCGCGGCGCGCCTGGTGGAGCTGGTCGCGGCTCCGCCGGCCGGTCTGGTGCCCGACATCGCGGGGCCTGAGGTGATCGCCATGGGTGATCTGGTGCGGTCCTATGTGAAGGCCGCCGGGAAGCACCGAGTGCTCATGCCGGTCCGTATCCCGGGGAAGGCGGGCAAGGCGTACCGCGCCGGGGACAACCTGACCTTGGACGGTGCACTGGTCGGACCCGGCACTTGGACGGACTTCCTGGCCGCGCACGTCGGCTGACCCGAGCTGACCAGCGAGGGCTCACCGTGACTCACCACTGCGGACACTCCCGGGTCGACCGGATTCAGGCCGGGGATTACGTCATGCCGACGGCGGCGTTGGCAAGATGGTTCCTGCACTTTGAAGGGGGTCACCTTGTCCGCCGCCCGGGTCCGCGTCCTACTGCCGCGGCTACTGCGCAATCCCGCGTTCTGGTACGCGGTGTCGCTGACGGTCGCCGCGGTGGTCGAGGACAGGATCTCCACGGACCACCTGCGGCGGCTGATGGACTGGTGCTCGACGAACCTGGCGAACATCCGGCCGGGCGGGCACCCGGTGGAGGCGTTCGTGGCGTCCGCCTTCATACCGCAGGAGTCGGCAGGGGTATGGCCGTTCTTCGCGCTGTCGCTGTTCAGCGTGGTCGCCGCATTGGGCGCGCGGAGGACCGTCTTCCTCCTGGCCGGCGTGCATATAGGCGTGAGCGTGGTGACCGAAGGCCTGGTGTGGTTGCAGATCCACCAGGGGACGCTTCCCGGGTCCGAGGCTCATATGTGGGACACCGGTCCGTCGTACCTGGTCGTCACAGCGCTGACCGTCGCCATCGCCACGGCCCGACCGGTGTGGTTGCGGGTGGTGTGGGCCGTCTGTCTGGCCGGGGCGACGCCGAGCCTGCTGGAGGGGATCGATCACGCTGACTACACCGCCATCGGGCACGTGTTGTCGTTCTCTATAGGGATCATCACAGTGCTGCGTATGCGCCGTGCACCCAGCGCTGTAGAACTTGAGGTGGTACCGGAGCCGGTCACCGTGCCAGCCACTCCGCAATAGGGCTTACGTACACACCCTCCTATGGGAGGGGGTGCAATAGACCTTCGGTGGTTACCGGCGGGGGTGTCGGGCGGCGACTCTGAATGTATGACCACGATGGTTCTGTCCGCCCCGGAATGCCACAACCAAAGCGGCACCATTGATGTCGCCGAACTGTACGCCCGACACCGGCTGCCACTGACTCGGCTGGCGGTGCTCCTGCTCGGTGACACGGCGAGCGCTGAAGACGCCGTGCAAGAGGTGTTCGTCAAGCTCTGGTCCCGCCCCGACCTGCTCAGGGGAGTCGCGGCGCCGTCCTCGTATCTTCGGACCGCCGTGGTGAACCGCGCGCGGTCGGTCCAGCGCCGGCGCAAGCTCGAACGCGAATACGCCGTGCTGGACACCGTCGACGTGGAACCCGCCGAGATCACGGCACTGGTGCCGCTGGAGCACCGCGAGGTGATGGAAGCCGTGAAGGCGCTCCCCACGCGGCAGCGGGAGGTGCTGGTGCTCCGCTACTGGGCCGACCTCTCGGAGACGGAGATCGCGCGCACGCTGGGTGTCACCCGCGGAACGGTGAAGTCCACCGCGAGCCGGGGGATGCGCGCTGTCACGGCACGACTAAGGGCCAGCAACGCATAGCGTCACCAGCCCTGTCACACGCTCTATAGCGTTCGTACACGCAGAGACTCGTACACATAAAGAGCGGCCGGTCGCAGAGCTCTTGGAAGCGACCGACCGCTCGTCCCTACGCATCAGGCGTTGGCGGACTCGCCCTCAGGAGCCTCGCTGCGGGCCTTGGCCAGGTGCGCCGACGGGACGACGAGCACCGGGCGCTGCGCGTGCCGCAGGACCTTCGCGGAGACGCTGCCGACGAGCAGCGAGTGCAGACCGGTCAGGCCGCGCGAGCCGGTCACGATCAGGTCGGCGTCGAGCTCGTCGGCCACGCGCTCGATGGTCTGCCACACCGACTGCGCGCCCTCGGACTCCCAACGGGCGGTGGCCTTCAGGCCGGCCTCGGTGGCGAGCTTGGCACCGACCTCGGCGACCTGCTCCGCGCTCTGCTCCACGACCTTCTCGTCATCCTCGGTGGCGACCGCGCCGACGAAGGCCTCCGCGACACCCAGCTGAGCCATCAGCGGCTCCCAGACGGTCACCACGACGGCCTCGCGGCCGGGGAACGTCCGGGCCGTGTACTCCAGGGCGGTCTTGGCGTCGGCGGAGCCGTCGTACGCGATGAGAAGGGTGCCGGCCATGGTGGTTCTCCTTCGGTGAGACCTCGTCGTCGTGTTTCACGTTCATAACACTGACTCGCTTTAGATCATTCCACCGCACGGGCCCGGAATGGCGGAGCCGGGGGCCCCCGAGTGACCCATCTCCCACACGGTGACGGAGCGCATCCTCCCCACTACTCAAGCCGTTGATACCGATGGGATCGCCGGATCCCTCCGATACGGGAGGACAGGATGAGGATTCGCTATAGAGGAACCGCCACTGTGGCCCTGGCCGCGCTCACGGCCACATTCACCACAGGCATCGCCTTCGCACCTTCCGCCACGGCGGACGCCAGGAGCACGCCCGCCACATCCGGCCGGGTCTGTATGTTCGACGCCCCCAAGGGTGCGCTGTCCCTCGGACACGTCGCCTGGGCCTTCCGCTGGTCCGACGGCAGCGACACCTGGGACTACGGCGCGACGCTGGCGAACAGCAACTGGGAGAAGCACGGGACGGAGCAGCAGATGCTCCACGACTTCGCGACGGCGACCGACTCCGGCGGCTACCAGAGCTACCGCTGCAAGGACACGGCAGCGGACGATCAGAGCGCCGCGGAGTCGGCGGTCACGGCCGGCTTCGCACGGGCCTACAACCTGGTCGACGACAACTGCCTGACCCGCTCGATCGAGATCTTCAAGGCGTACGACGGCTCCGGAGGGCTCAACAGCCTGCCGGACGGGAAGTTCCTCTTCCCGAACGCCTACTTCAACTACGACCTGTCCGGCTGGGATGCGTCGAAATCGCTATAGCGTTCTCGCCCCCGGGCGCTTACGTCCGGGGGCTCTATATAGCCCAGCCGCTGTAACCGCCGCCGCAGGCTCAGTCCGCCTTGAACCCGTGCACGGTGGTGCCGTAGCCGGCGAAGACGTAGGCGTCGTTGGCAACAATCTGCCAGCTGGTATTCGATCCGGTGGCCGCCGGATCGTGGAACTGCCAGAGGGTCTTGCCTGTCTTGGCCTCTAGAGCGACCAGTGTGCCGTTCACGCGGTCGGCGATATAGAGGATTCCTCCGCCGAGAGCCAGCCGACACTCCAGGCTCGGATCCAGATAGGACTTCGGCCAAGTGGAACGCCATAGAGGTCCGCCGTCGGAGGCTCTATAGGCGGCGATCACACTGTTGCCCAATGTGACGCTCGACGCTGCGTAGACGGCGTTGTCGTCGGCGATGACCGCGTGGAACGCGCCGCCGTCGCTTTCGGTGACGCCCACGGGCCATAAGGCACGGCCGTTCGCGTCGAAGGCGTAGAGGCGGTTGGTGGCCCAGTAGATGGACGTGCCATGGCTGGTGATGTCGGTGGCGAACGCGGGATCGGAGGCCGGGGAGGTGTCCTGGGCGGTCCAGGCTTGGCCGCCGGTCTTGGCGTTGTACGCCGTCAGCTTGCTGTCGTGCGGCTGCGACAACAGGACGAGACCGGTTCCGGCGCTGTAGTAGGGCGCGCGGTCCACCGCGCCGATCTGCGTCTGCCACCGCAATTGGTGCGTCTGCGCGTCGACTCCCCACAGGCCGTCGTTGGCGGGCTGATTGGCGTCGATGTAGGACCAGCCCACGACCAGGTCCGAGGAGGCCCCGACCAGGCCGCGGGTCAACCAGTTGGCCGGTCCGGGGACGCGCCAGGCCGGGCGGCCGTTCGCGACGGAGACCGCGACCAGGTCGCTGCCGGCGGCCGCGGTCTCGTACGCGGTGTCCGCGGTGGCGGGGAAGACGCCGTCGTTGAGCTGCGCGTAGGTCCCGGTCGGGACGGTCCATCGCTGGGTGCCGGCGGCGGTGTCGAAGGCGGTGAGGGTCGTGCCCTGGACCAGGAGGGTATTTCCGGACAGGGCGAGGAAGTCGGCGTAGACGCCGGTGTGGGACCACAAAGGGCTCTTCAGCGGACCGCCGAGGCTGCCCTTGCTGACCGTGGTGGGCAGGCCTGATGGGGAGTTCGAGCCGGTGTCGCCGGTCTCGGCGCCGGTCGTCTTGGCATCGCCGTGGGGCATTTCGGCGACACCGACGCTGAAGGCGGCTACCGCTGCGCCTGCCAGGCCGAAGAAGAGGAACTTTCGGCGGGTCGGTGTGTTCGCGGTGTTGCGGTCCTTGCGGTCCTTTGCGTTCTTGCCGGGCTTGGCGCGCATGAGGGTCGTCGGCGTCGTGGCGATCTCAGCGTTCTGGGTGCCTACCGACGCGGCGAGGAGGAGGTCGTCCAGTTCTCGCGTCTTGGTCTTTGTATCCGTCTTGGTCTTTGTCTTCGCGGGGGTCTTGGTCCGCGCGGCGCGTTTCTCGTCCTTAGCGTTCTCGCCCAGGAGCTCCAGTAGAGAGTCCGTAGTAGGGCGCGCTGCAGGGAGTGTGTCCAGACAACGGGATACAATGTCGCGCAGCCCTTCGGGAATCCCTGAGATGTCGCGATCCCCGGACGCCTGGCGGAGCAGCACTCCCGGCGTCGGGCCGTTGCCGAACGGTCCGTGCCCGGTCGCCGCGTAGGTCAGGACGGCGCCGAATGAGTAGATGTCGGCCGCCGCGTCCGCCTCGCCGCCGGCCGCCTGCTCGGGCGCCATGAAGCCGGCGCTGCCGAGCACATAGCCGGTCTCGGTGAGACCCTCCCCGTCCTCCGCGCGGATGATGCCGAAGTCGATCAGGCGCGGCCCGTCCGCCGCCAGCAGGACGTTGCCGGGCTTCAGGTCGCGGTGCACCAGCCCGGCCCGATGGATGTCGCGCAGCGCCTCCGCCAACCCCGCACCCAGAGCCCGGGTCTCCTGCGCACTCATGGGCCCCTCATCGGCAACCCTGGAGAGCAAAGACGGCCCGTCGATGTACGCGGTCGCCAGCCAAGGCCGCTCGGCATCGGGATCGGCATCCAGCACAGCCGCCGTATAGGCACCGCTCACCGACCGCGCGGCAGCCACCTCACGCCGAAACCGCTCCCGAAACCGCGGATCATCGGCCAGCAGATCCCGCACCACCTTCACGGCCGCCAACCGCCCACCCGGCGACCGCCCCAGGAACACATCACCCATGCCCCCGCCCCCGATCCGTCCGGTCAGCTCATAGGGGCCAATACGCGTGGGATCGGTGGAACGCAATGGGCGCGTCATGTGATGAGCATACTTACTCACCCACCGGTCAACGCCAGCAGCCGCTCGCCCGCCGAAGCCGCCGGCCTCGACCGCAGCCATCAAGCAGCGTTCAGAAAGCAGTGTTCAAGACCAGAGCCTGACACCACGGCAAGTGCCCCCGGTTGGATTCGAACCAACGGCCCCCCGCTTAGGAGGCGGGTGCTCTATCCCCTGAGCTACGAGGGCGGGATGACCATGACCACGGGTTCAGGAGATTGGTGCGGCTCCCAGGCCCGAGAACAGGCTGTGGGTAGCTTACAGGCTGGCGTTTGCGGCGCGAACCGCATTGCGGGGTGGACGGCGTGCCTGCTGGGGCGTCCGGTTCGGCCAGGGCTTCAGCCGGTTCCGCGCATTCGCGTCACGTCCGACGTCGCACTACTCGGGACGCGTGTTATCCGTGTGGTGCGGGGCGCGGTGGTCGTGGGAGGCTGGCTGGGACAGCTCTTCCGTCACATCGCACAGCATCAGGAGGCCGGTATGGACGCCACCGCGGCAGGATCGCAGTCGGAGCCCGGCGAGCCGGGGGGTGGGCCGGAGGTCGCTCCGGACGCCGACGAGCAGAAGCGGCGTTTTCTGGAGGCGCTGGAGGCCAAGCGGGGTAGTGGGGGCCGCGGGGCCGGGAGTGGGCCGGGGGACTCGAAGATCCACTCCGCGCATGGGCGGGCCGGGGCCAAGCGGCAGTTCCGTCGCAAGAGCGGCGGGTGACCGGCCGGCGCTATACACGGCGGCGCCTACGTGCCCCTCATAGAGAGGTGTGCATAGAGGTGCCGCGCAGAGCCGCTGAGGGACGTGACTGTGGGACTGCGGTCACGTCCCTCAGCCTTGCTGGGGCGGCAGTCCCGGTTCCTGCTCCCCCGCCGCTTCGCGCCGGAAGCGCCAGACCAACTCCTTGGTGCCCCTCATCCGAGTGAACAGGCGCGCCAGTTCTCCGCCGAGGCTCGCGCCGGCGCCGATGGCCAGGCCCAGGGAGATGGCGGTCTCCAGGGAATCGATGCCGCGGTGGCTGTCGCCGCTGGTGATCTCCAGCATGGCGAAGTACACCGCGGAGCCGGGGAGCAGGGGCCCTACTGCGGGAATCACATAGGGCAGTGCTGAAGTGCGGAAGCGGAGCGCGACGAGGTAGCCGATCAGGCCGACGATCATCGCGGCCAGTCCGGTCGCGACCACCGGGGACAGGCCCCACTGGACGGGATACGTGGCGGCGGCCCAGCTGAACGCCGCGCCGACTGCGGCGAACGGGAGTATGCGCCGCGGCGTGTGCACCGCCACTGCGAACGACACTCCCAGAGCCGCCGCGACGAGGGCGATCAGGGGCTCGGCGCGGACCGGGGCCAGGTGCTCGTCCACGATGAAGCTCGCGCCGACCTCGCGGCCCACCCTCAGCACCAGCGTGATGCCGGTGACCAGAGCGCCGACCAGGAACACCACTTCCAGCAGCCGTGCGGAGGCGGTGATGTAGAAGCCTGTCAGCCCGTCCTGGATGGCCGCGACCAGCGCGCGCCCCGGCAACACCGTGAACACCCCGCCGACCACCACCGCCGAGCTGTTGATGCGGACCCCGAGCCGGTCCAGGATGATCGCCGCGATCGCCCCCGGGACCGCGGCCACCGCCAGCAGGTAGAAGGACGGCAGGCCGGTCCGCGCCAGCTGTCTGTACAGCCAGTCCCCGAGGATGGCGCAGCCGAAGGCCACCAGGCTGGCCAGGTAGCCGCCGCCGACCAGCAGGGCGGCGGTCGCGGCGATCGCCCCGAGGCTGCCGACGATCACCCACGGCGGATACGGGTACTTGTTCCGCCGGATCGCCGCCAGCCGCCGGTACGCCTCCTCCAGCGTCATCCCGTCGGTGCTGATGTCCACGGCGAGCCGGTGCAGCTCGGCCAGGCTCGTGTAGTCCACGGTCCGCCGCCGCACCACCCGCTCCAGCGAGAGCGGCGTGTCGATCAGGCTCAGCTGGTAGGACAGCGTGACGACGGTGAAGGTGACGTTGGTCTCGCACCCCGAGAGCCCGTAGGCCTCGGTGATGCCGACCATCGCGACCTCGACGTCCTCGCTGCCCTCCCCGCTGGCCAGCAGCAGCTCGCCGATCCGGAGGCCGAGGTCGATGACGCGCGCCGCCGAGGACGGCTCGACGGCGCGTTCCTCCAGGCCGGGGGCGCCGGGCGCGCCGGCGCGGATCCGGGTGCGGTGCTCGTGGGATTGCACGCACGAAAGATATCGAATCGACGCGTATCCACTCAGTCACACGTTGTGATGCCCTGATTCACCCGGCTGCCCTGAGCAGTGCGGTTATGGAACATCCGGACCAACAGTGAATGATTGTCCGATGATTCGCCCGCTCTTGTCCCGCTTCCCCGCCCGCAAGCAGGCCCTCGCCGCCGTCGCCGTCCTCGGCGCGGTCGGCATCGCCGCGACGGCGTGTGCGGGTGGCGGCTCCGGCGGACGGAGTGCGACTGCGTCGGGTACGAGACCGGCGCCGACTCGGACCAGCTCCGGTCCGGACGGACAGAACGGGTCGTCCGGTTCGCCCGGGTCCTCAGGAACCACGAGCACCGATTCGACCGGACCGAGCTCGGCTGGCGGCTCGACGTCCCCGTCGCAGCCGCAGTCGCAGTTACAGTCACAGTCGCACAGCGGCGGGTCCAGCTCCGGCGGCCCGAGCACCCCGAACACACCGATCGCCCCGAGCACCACCCCCGGTTACCGCCCGCCGGCCACGCCCCGCACCAACGCGAACGTCGATTGCTCGGCCGCCAAGTGCATCGCCCTCACCTTCGACGACGGCCCCGGGCCGGACACCGGCCGGCTGCTGGACCTGCTGAAGGCGCAGAACGTCCCGGCCACCTTCTTCGTCCTGGGCGACCAGGCCGTCAAGTACCCGACCGTGGTCAACCGCGAGTACGCGGAGGGCAACGAGGTCGGCAACCACACCTGGGACCACAAGGACCTCTCGACCCTGCCCGCCGCCGCGGTCCAGGAGGAGATCAACCGCGCCGCCGACGCGATAACCGCGACCGGCATACCGCGCCCGACCCTGGTCCGGCCGCCCTACGGCGCGGTCAACGACACGGTCCGCACGGTCGCCGGCTTCCCCTTCATCATGTGGCGCGTCGACCCCGAGGACTGGAAGTACCCGGACCCGACCCGCGTCGCGGACCAGATCGTCGGCCACGCCAAGCCGGGCCGCATCGTCCTGTCCCACGACACGCACAAGACCACGGTCGACGCGATGCCCGCGGTGATCCAGCGGCTCAAGCAGCAGGGGTACACGTTCGTCACGGTCAGCACCCTGATGAAGGGCACGGCGTTGCAGAACGGGCAGTCGTACTTCAACCGGCCGGCGGCGACCACCACGCAGCACTGAGCAACTCGCACGGATCAAAAACCGCTGGCCCGCCGGAAGAATCCGGCGGGCCAGCAGGGCTTCAGCTGTTCAGTTGTCAGACGCTCGCGAAAGCGCCCGGTACCGCAGGCAGGTTCTTAGAACTTGCCGATGGTGGTGACGTTCACCAGCGTCGCGATCGCCTTGGCGACAGCCGGGGTGACAGCCTTCTCGCCACCGAAGATGTTGATCTGCGGGACGGTCTTGGCCACGTCGGTGAGCTCAGCCGCGGTGGCGGACGACAGCGCCGACGGGTCGGTCAGCAGCAGCGGGCCGTTGGTCGAGGCCATGTAGGCACCACCGGTCAGCGCGTCCGGGAAGAGCAGGCCGGTGGCGACACCGACCGGCGCGTTCTTGGCCTTGGTCTCGAAGGCCGCGGCCACCTGGGCAGCGGTCTCGTAGCGAGTCGCACCGAAGGAGGGGGCGAAGGTTCCCGCCGAGCCCTTGATGGTGGTCATCGCAGCGACGGCCTGGCCACCGATCGCGGCCACGTTCTGCACACCGGCGTGCAGCTTGCTCTGCACGTAGGCCTCGGTGTTCGGGTCGAACTTGTTGAAGTTGGTCAGCACCACGGCCGAGTTGCCGCCGCCCCAGACGTCGGCCGCGTACGGGCCGGCCGCCAGCGCGTCCGCGAAGCCGTCGTGGTTGTTGCCCTCGTCGCCGCGGGCCACGACCAGGTGCGCCGGGTCGCCCATGCCGACCTGCGCGATCTTCAGCGAGGTCGCGAAGCGGTCCGCGCCGGCCAGGCGGGTGGTGGTGTAGCCCGCCTTCTGGATCTGGGCCTCGATGTCGACGCTGACCGCCTTGTCGCCACCCAGGATGTAGACGGTGGTGCCCTTGGTCGGCAGGACGCGCTGAATCTCCTTCAGCACGGCGGGGTTGACGACGTTCGCGTTGCCGTCGGTCAGCAGCAGCGGGCCCTGGGCCTTCTTCGCCAGCGGCACGCCGACCAGCGCGTCGGCGAAGTCGTCGCCGGTCGCGAGCACGACGGACTTGGCCTGCGTGCGGGTGTCGGTGGTGACACCGGTGTTCGCCCACTGGTGCTGGGAAATCGCCAGGCCGGTGCCGTAGCGGTCGTCGCCCGCGGCGCGGAGCACCACGGTCCCGTCCGAGACGGTCGCGGTGAAGGTCTGGGTCTGCACCGAGTTCGGGTCGCCCAGGCCGTCGTCCAGCTTCACCGTCACGGTGTAGGTGCCGTCAGCGGCGAAGCTGTGCCACAGCGCCGGGTTGCTGGCCTTGATCGTCGACGGGTCGCCGGGGATGGAACCGTCGGCGGTCTTGTCGCCCCAGCTGATGGTGGTCACGGCCTTCGTGGCGGCCGGGTCCACGGTCGAGCCGGTCAGGCTCACGCTCACGGAGGTGTTCTTCTTGGTGGTGCTCGGGGTCAGCGTGGCCTTCAGCACCGGGTCGGCGACGAAGTTGACCTCGCCCGACTTCGACAGGCCCGGGTTGTTGACGCCGTCGACGATGGTGACGGTGACCGCGTAGTCCTTGGTCAGGTCGGCGTACGTGTGCGAAGCCGTCTGGGAGGACAGGGCACCCGTGGTCGAGTCGACCGTGATGGAGGTGACGTCCGGGAGGGACTTGTCGCCCCAGTTGATGCTGACCTTGGCGTTGGCGAAGTTCGCCGACGAGTCGATCGTGGTGCCGGTCAGGTCGACGGTGCCCTTGCCGGTCTTCGCGTCGGCGGTGACCTTCAGCGCGACCGAGGTCTTGACCGAGGTCTGCGGGTTGCTGTTGCCGCCCGCGTTGTGCGCCGGCGTGCTCGCCGCGTTCGCCGCACCGGCGCCGACGACGCCGACGCCGACGGCGGCCAGGGTTGTGGTGATGGCCAGCGTCGAGAGGCGCTTGCGGGCCACAGAGTGGTTGTTCTGGTTTCCCATTATTGGGGGGACCTCCGGAATGGGCCGGGTGCCTGGGACGGGCTTCTCCGGCGTTTCTCGTCTGCAATCTTCAGTTGTGTGGTGCCCCGGTCGCCTTTTCGGTGCCGGGGCCTGGTCGCGGATCGGTGGCGGACCTCGTGGGTCCGTCGCCCGGCCGCGGCCAAGCTTTGGGGGTGCCGGCCGGTCAGGCCATGTGTCCGTGCACTGCGTCGGTCACGGCCTGGACCGTGGTGGTGCTGACCGCCACGGGGCCGCCGAAGACCTCGACGGTGCCGGAGGCGCCGACCGAGGCTTCGATGCCCTGGAGGGCGGCCCAGGTCGCGGGGGCGAGCAGGTGGGTCGGGGTGAGGACCAGGGGGCCGCCGGCCCGGGCCAGGTACGCCGCGCCGGTGAGGGCGTCGGCGAAGTTCTCGCCGGTGGCGACGCCCGCGGTCTTCTCACCCTTGAAGGTCGCGGCCACCATGGCCGCGGTGAAGTAACGGTCGTAGCCGCGGAAGCTCGCGCCGGGGGCCAGCGTGACGTTCGCGCTGCGGGCCGCGGTGACCGCCTGGCCGCCGACCGCGGCCACGGCGTGCGCCTTGGCCAGGTAGGCCTTCACGGCGGCCGGCAGCTGCGTGTCGTCGGTCAGCAGGATCGCCGCCGGGTGCGCGGCGTCGGCGCCGAAGACGTCCGAGGCGTACGGGCCGGCCGCCAGCGCGTCGGCGTAGTCCGCGCCGGTCGCCAGCACCACGTTCCCCGGGTCGCCGAGCCGGTCGGCGATCTTCAGCGCGGTCTGGTAGCGGTCGGCGCCGCCGATCCGGGTCACGTTCACCGAACCCAGCGCCGCGACCACCGACGGCGGGACGGCGTTGGTGCCGCCGAGCACGTACACCGTGCCGCCGGGCTTCAGGACCCGCTTGATCTCGGCGGTGACCGCGGCGTTCGGGCCGGCCGTCGGCGTCAGCAGCAGCGGGCCGCCGACCTGCTTCGCCAGCGGCACACCGGCCAGCGCGTCCGGGAAGGTGTCGCCGGTGGCCAGCACGACGGCCGACGCGGAACCCGCGGGAAGCTTCGAGGAGATCGCGATCGCGGTCTGGTAGCGGTCGGCGCCGGCGATGCGGGAGACCGCGGTGCCGCCGGACGTCGGAGGGCCACCGGGCGTCGGAGTACCGACGGTGACCTGCTGCGTCGAGGTCGCTGTGGCCTTGTCCTGGTCGGCGACCGTGGTCTCGACCGAGTAGACACCCGCTGCGGTATAGGTGTGAGGGACCGGAGTCGTCAGGTCCTGCGCGGTCGGGTTCTCGATCACGAGGGTCGATCCGTCACCCCACTTGAGGGTGAGCCTGGCAATGGTCTGCCCGTGCACCGGGGCGCACTTGGAAAGGTCCGCCGAGACCGCCAGAGAGCCGGACGTGGTCGTGACCGTGGTCTGGGCCGACGGGGGCACCGCGTTGTACGACTGCGTCGTGTCCGCCGAGTCCGTACCGTCGGAGACGGTCAGCTTCACGGGGTAGGTACCGGCGGCCTTGTACGTGTAGGGAACCGTCACCGCACCGGCGTGGCCGCTCACCGGACCGCCGACCGGCTTCGAATTGTCCCCGAAATCCAGACTGTAGGTCAGGTTCGCGCCGGGATCGGTGTCATTGGCGTGGACCACGAAGACCGTCGCGAGCGGATCGGTGCTGTTCGGGTCGTGGCTGATCTGCAGGGTGACCGATATGAGGCCGAGGGACGCAGGAGCCGGAGCTGATGTCGCCGCCGGGGCCGTCGCCGCGAACGAAGGTGCCGCCACTCCCACGCTGACCGCAGACGCAGCGACGGCGGCGACAGCCAGCCGGGCCTTAGTCGTGACATGCATGCGGTTCCTCCGTGGGCGGGGCGCGGGGCGGCAATATCTGATCCGCCCACGCAACCCTCCCCAGAGCCGGGAATCTGCGCATCCTGCGATCTGCGTAGAAAGCCATGGGACTAGATACGTAGCACTCCATGGTTGCCCCCGCGCAGGTAAAGTCTTCGAAACAGCTTTGTGACAATCACCGGACGGGGGGCCGATCCGGTGCTGTCGCGGGTGTCATTCCGACCAGTGCCCAGTGGCGAGCGCCACTCGCAGTTGTTCGCTGTACGGTGCCAGATCGAGCCCTTGCTCAGCTAGCCATGCATCCGATTTATACGTGTTCCGATACCGATCGCCGCCGTCGCACAACAACGTCACGATGGATCCCCGGCTGCCGACGGCGCGCAGCTCGCACATCAGCTTCACCACACCCCAGAAATTGGTGCCGGTCGATCCGCCGGCGTCCCGGCCGGAGAGCTCCGACACCAACCGCATCCCGGCGATCGACGCGGCGTCCGGAACCCGGATCATCCGGTCCACGACGTCGGGCTGGAACGACGGCTCGACCCGGGGCCGTCCGATCCCCTCGATCCGGGAGCCCTTGCCGGTGACGTAAGAGGGGTCGTGGCTGCGCCAGCCCTCGAAGAACGCCGAGTTCTCCGGGTCCACCACACACAGCTGCGTGGCGTGGCGCTGGTACCGCAGATACCGGCCGATGGTCGCCGACGTACCGCCGGTCCCGGCGCCGACCACGATCCAGCACGGACAGGGATGCCGCTCCTGGCTCATCTGGTCGAAGATCGACTCCGCGATGTTGTTGTTCCCGCGCCAGTCGGTGGCCCGCTCGGCGTAGGTGAACTGGTCCATGTAGTGCCCGCCGCCGGACTCTTCCGGGGCCGAGGCGGCGACCCGCCGCGCCTCCTCGTACAGCGCGCCCGGATCGTCGACGAAGTGGCACCGGCCGCCCTGGAACTCGATGAGCTCGCACTTCTCCTTCGACGTGGAGCGCGGCATCACCGCCACGAACGGCAGGCCCAGCATCCGGGCGAAGTAGGCCTCGGACACCGCCGTGGACCCGCTGGACGCCTCGACGATCGTCGTGCCCTCGCGGATCCAGCCGTTGCAGAGCCCGTAGAGGAACAGCGAGCGAGCCAGCCGGTGCTTGAGCGAGCCGGTCGGATGCGTGGACTCGTCCTTGAGGTACACGTCGATCCCCCACTCGGGCCACGGATCCGGGAGCCGGAGCGGGATCAGGTGCGTGTCCGCGGAGCGGTTGGCGTCCGCCGAGACGCGCCGGATCGCCTCGTCCACCCAGGCGCGGCCGGACTGACAGAGGGGGTCGGAGACATCCGTGCTTTGCTGCATGGCCTCATGCTAGATCGTCGGGCTGACAGGAAACGCGCAAAGCATGACATAACGCTCGATCGAAGGTCTGGAAAGGCGGGGCCGCGGCAGCCCTGATCTGCCACGGCCCCGCCGCTTGTGGGCGCCGGGTGCGGCGCTCAGCCGGTACTCTCCACGCCGCCCTTGCGCGCCGCCGCCAACTCCGCCGCGTAGACGGCAGCCGGCGACACCGCCAGGTAGTCCAGCGCCGACTGCGTCGACCCGTGGAAGGACGGGTGGTACGACGGCTTGAGATACTTCGGCACCTCCACCACCAGGCTCCCGAGCGAGGGCAGCCGCCCGCGCCGCGCGGCGTCGCGGAACCGCCCCAGGAACTCGCGCTCGGTCATCCGGCTCGGTCGGCCCTGGCGCAGCCCGTGGGGGTCGTGGGCGACCATGTACTTCGCGCCGCGGCCCCAGATCCAGGCGAACGCCGCGGAGGTCACCAGCATCGCGCGGGTGCGCCGGGCGTAGGAGCCGTCCAGGTGCATGAACACGTCGTACGCCACCGAGCGGTGCTCCACCTCCTCGGCGCCGTGCCAGCGCAGCAGGTCCAGCATCACCGGGTCGGCACCGGCCGCGTCCAGGCCACGGGAGTCCACGATCCACTTGCCCAGCACCGCGGTGAAGTGCTCGATCGCCGCGATGATCGCCAGGCGCTCGCGCAGCCACTTCTTGCGTGCGAACGGCGGCATCGTGCTGTCCCCGAGCAGCCGCTCGAAGAGCCACTCGATCTGCTCCACGAACGGGTCCGGGTCCAGGCCCTGCACCTTCATGTGGTGCAGCACGTTCTGGTGCGCGACCGCGTGCGTGCCCTCCTGCCCCATGAAGCCCTTGACCTCGGCCTTGAGCTGCTCGTCGCGGATGTAGGGCAGGATCTGCTTGTAGACGTGCACGAACCAGCGCTCGCCGGCCGGCAGCAGCAGGTGCAGCACGTTGATGATGTGGGTCGCGTACGGATCCTCGGGGATCCAGTGCAGCGGCGTGTTCTCCCAGTCGAACTTCACGCGTCGCGGCTTGAGATCCGGGTGCCGGTCGATGTCCGGAGAGGTCGCCGAGTCCGCGACCACTGGAGTGTCAGCCATGGGAATCAGCTCCTCAGCCAGTCGGGTCGATCTTCGCCATCCGACGCGCCAGCGCCGGGGACAGCCGGGAAATGGCCTTGCTCGCCTTGGCCTCCAACGCGACCGGCACCACCGGCTTGTCGCGCCGCACGGCGTCCACGATGCGCTCGGCCACCTTGTCGGGCCCGAAGTTCCGCCTCCGGTAGAGCCCGGTAACACGCTGCCGAGTCCGCTCCTGCTGCTCCGCGCTCTGCCCGACGAACTTCGTGGTCCGGGTGATGTTGGTGGCGATGAAGCCGGGGCAGATCGCCGAGACGCCGATGCCGTGGCGGGCGAACTCCGCGCGGAGGCACTCGGAGAGCATGAGGACCGCGGCCTTGGAGGTCGAGTACGCGGAAAGCGTTCGCGACGGCGTATAGGCGGCGGCCGACGCGAGGTTCACGATGTGCCCGCCCTCGCCGCGCTCCCGCATCATCTCGCCGAAGCAGCGCGCGCCGTGGATGACGCCCCAGACGTTGACGCCGAGGATCTTCTCCCAGTCCTTCACCTCTGTGGCGAGGAACGGACCGGACATCCCGATGCCCGCGTTGTTGACGACGACGTCGGGAACCCCTGCCGTCTCCTTCACCTCGTTCGCGAACTTCTCCATGGCCTCGCCGGAGGAGACGTCGACCGTATAGAGGTAACCGCGCGCACCGAGCAGTTCCACCAGCTCTACAGTGCGCGCCGCGGCGACACTGTCTATGTCGGCGACGACGATGTCGGCGCCCTTCTCGGCGAACGCCAAGGCGGTGGCACGTCCGATCCCGGAGCCGGCGCCGGTGATGACGACCAGCTTGTCCTCGAACTCACGCCGGTCTTTGGTGCCCTGACTTGCTTCGGCACGCAATAGGGAACGCACAGGCTCGGGTCCTCCCGGAGTCGCGATGCTGGACTGGACGAACTCGCGAATCCGATCGGCGATCAGTGCGGGCTTCTTGACGACGATCCAGTGGCCGCCATGGACCTTGCGTACATAGAGCCGTTCCGTCCACGGCGCCGGCGCCTGCGCGGCGAGAGCCGGGGTGACGAACCGGTCGCCGGTCGGGGTGAGCACCTGGACCGGAACCGAGGTCGGCCGCTCCTCGGGATGCCGCATCTTGGGCAGCATGTTGGCGCGGTAATAGAGGACACCGCGCGAGCCGTCTCTATGGAGAGTAGGAGAGGGGTCGAGTCTGGTCCCCTCTATAGCCGTGATGATCCGCGGCCACTGTTTGGCCAGACCGAGCCGCCAGGCCACCCGCGGTCCCACCGGCAGGTGGAACACGACGATGTACCAGGACGCGAGCGCCTGCTTCAGCGAACGCGCGGCGGCCTTGGGCGTCGGCTTGCGGATGCCGGAGCGCGTCCACATCGCCGCGTGGTCCAGGCAGGGACCCGAGATCGACGTATAGGAGAGGAAACGCTGTGCGGAGTCCGCGCGCGTGACCGCTTCCCAAGCCTGGATGGAACCCCAGTCGTGGCCGACCAGGTGGACCGGCCGATCGGGAGCCACTACGTCCGCGACCGCGTAAAGGTCGTTCGCAAGGTGCTCCAACGTATAGCCCTGCTTGAACAGCGGCCCTTTGGAGGCGCCGATGCCGCGGGTGTCGTAGGTGACGACGTAGAAGTCCTCGACGAGTTCGGAGACGACGCCGTCCCACACCGCCTGAGTGTCGGGGTAGCCGTGGACCAGGAGAACGGTCGGCTTGGACGCGTCCCCATAGGTGCGGACGGAGAGCTTGCCGCCCTCCACAGTGACCGCGAGAGTGCGGACGTCTTGCGTCATGCGAGTGCGCCTTCCTTGGCCCGGGCCTGCTCCTGCCAGCGCCGCACGTGCGGCAGGTCGTCGTCGAGCCAGAAGGCGTCGTCCTTGGTGACGACCAGCAGCTCCTCGAACTTCACTCCCACGCTGTGCTTGCTGCCACCAGAGGTGGACGGGAACCCGATGTGCGGCTCCACCGCCCACAGCCCCGGCGTGGGGGCGTGGTGGGAGGCGCGGCCTCCGGCCCACAGCGGGGAGCGGCCCTTGATGCCCTCGGTGACGATCTCGCGGCCCAGGGTCTCCAGCGTGCGCAGGCCGAACCCGAAGGCGTAGCGGCCCATGTTGCGGCGCTGGCTCATGTGGCCGACCTGGTGGCCGATGACGCGGCCCGGGTAGACCTTGTGCCGGGACTCGTAGCCCTGCTGCGCGATCAGCGCGTCGACCGCCGCGTAGACCTCGGAGAGCGTGTCCCCGGCCTTGATCCGTTGCGGGATCAGCGTCCGGTACTCCGCGAGGTCCCGCATGAGCGCGTCGAAGATGCGGTTGCTGCCGGGGTCGCCGAGGACGCCCGCGTACCCGATGTCGGAGACGTAACCGTCGACCACCGGCGAGCAGTCGAGGATGTAGGACATCCCCTCTTCCAGCCGCTTGGTGGTCGGGAAGAAGTGCAGCGGCGTCCACGGGCCCTTCAGCGAGCGGAACGCGGTGCGCTCTCCGAACCAGGCGAAAGGGATGTGGAAGAAGTCCTCCACGCCGTTCTCCCGTAGGAAGGCGCGCATCCGCCGCGCGACTTCGCGCTCGGTGACGCCGGCTTCCAGTCCCGCGCCGACCGTCTCGGCGCAGCGGTAGGCCAGCGCCTGGGCGTCGCGGTGACGCCGCAGGGCATCGGGGGTGGGGCCGGTATTATTGGACACGGCGTCTAATGTAAACGCCGAGTGTCCACGCGACAAGACCCCGTTTCCGAAGCGGACACCAAGGGACGCCAAGAGACACCAACGAACGCGAACGGATGCCGATCGATGCGGACGGATGCCTGCGGATAGCGGGCGGTCTTCAAGCAGATCCGGGCACACCGAAGCAGATTCGAGAATGGTCGCGACACGCTCGCCGATTCGTTCCCAGCGCCGGACGTGGCAGCATGGCGATGTGCAGTCCGAGTCCCGCAGCTCCCAGCCCGTCCGCTCGACCCCGCGCACGGCACCCCGCCGCCGGCTGTCGGTGGACCGCCGCCGCGACGAGCTCATCGAGGCGGCGCTGGACCTGCTCTCCAAGCGCGGTCCCGACGACGTCTCCGTCGACGACGTGGCGCAGGCCGCCGGCGCCTCGCGCGCGCTGGTCTACCACTACTTCGGCACCAAGCAGGAGCTCTACGCGGCCGCCCTGTCCAAGGCCGCCGCCGAGCTCACCCGGCGGCTCGCCCAGGTCGAACCCGGCGACACCCCGCTGCAGCGGCTGGACCGCGCGGTGCGGGCGTTCGTGGAGTTCGCCGAGGCGCACTCCGCCGGATTCGTCGCGCTGCTCGGCGGTTCGGCGGCGTACGGCTCCGGCGCGGAGTCGGCGGCGCTGGTGCACTCTGTGGAGGACACCGTCTATGAACTCCTGGTGGAAGGGCTCAGCGAGCCGACTCCGGTGGATCCGCTCGTCCGGATGACGCTCAAGTGCTGGGTGGCGGCCGCCGAGACCGCGGTCCTGGACTGGCTCAAGCACCAGGACCTGGCCCGCACCGACATCGAGCAGCAGCTGATCGTGCAGCTCGGCGCGCTGCTGATGGCGATCGGCCATGAGGTTCCGGTCTAGAGCCCGGTCCAGGGCCCGGTCCAGGGCCCGGTCCAAGGCCCGGTCCAAGGCCCGGTCCAAGGCGTTCGCAGGGAACGAAGAAATCCGGTCCCTGTTCCAACCACACGGACCATCCCCCGGTCATACCTGATGTGAGGAAACTCAAGAGCCCGCTGGCGCACGGCGGTTCGGCCGACGCCCGCGAACAGTTCCGTGAGTACGCCGTGGGGGCTCAGCCCCATCTGCGCCGTAGCGCGTACCTGTTGTGCGGGGACTGGCACACCGCCGAGGACCTCGTCCAGACGACCTTCGGTCGGCTGTTCCGGTCCTGGCCCCGGGTGATGCGCGCCGACTCGGTCGACGCGTACGCCCGAACGGTGCTGTACCGCGCCTTCCTGGACCTGAAGCAGAAGGACCGCGCGACCGTCGCGCTCGACGACGTCCCCGAACCGGCCTCCCCGGCCGACGACGCCGCCCTGCGGCTCGCGGTGCGCAGCGCACTCGACACGCTGCCGCCGCGGGCCCGGGCGGTCGTCATCCTGCGGTTCTGGGAGGACCTCTCCGTCGACCAGACGGCCGAGGCGCTGGGGGTCTCCCCCGGCACCGTCAAGAGCCAGACGTCCCGCGCGATCGCCATCCTGCGGCAGCGGCTCGGTGCGGCCGTCAGCGAGCTCATCCGTGACTAGCTGGGAGAAGAGAACTGTGAAGGACATGCGTGAGCTGTTGTCCGGCGCCCTCCCCGCGCCGCAGGACGAGCCACCGCAGCGGGACGTCATCGACTCCGCGATGGACTGGGGCGCACGCCGGCGGCGCCGGGACTGGACGCTGACCGGAGCGGCGGCGTTGGCCGTGGTCGCGTTGGCGACCGGGGTCGCCGCGCTGAGCGGCGGGGGCGGAAGCCGGGGCGGCACCGCCACCCCCGGCGGACAGGCGCCGACGAGCGTCTCGACGCACCGCTCGATGGGGGGCGTCCCGTCGCAGCCGGCGGGTTCGTCGCAGACGCAGCAATGCCAGTCCCCGGGAGACCTCAAGGGGAGTCTGGCGGACTTCTGCAAGGTGTTCAACGAACAGCGGAACTTCAACGCCGACTTCGCCAAGGGTTCGGTGCCGTTCATCCAGGCGGCGCTGCCCCCGGGATTCACCGTGCGGGCGACGAGTACCTGGGTGGTCATCCTCACCGGGCCCGACGGCACCACGAACTATCTGTTCCCCTCGACGGGGCAGATATCGACGCTGAACGGGGAACGGCCGGGTTGCGGCACACCGGCCCCGGCGGGCTGCCTCCAGACCAGCACCGCGGGCGGGAGCGTGGTCGTGAACAGCGAGCCTTCGGGCCAGCAGAGTGCCGGCTATGTCGGCGACTTCCCGGACGACCCGCGCCTCGACATCCTCGTCGGCACCTCTGTGAGCGGCGCGATGAACGGCATCGCGCCGCCCACGGCGAAGGTGTCGCTGCTGAGCGACACCCAACTGGCGAAGATCATGAGCGATCCTCAGCTGCTGCAGTACGCGAAGCTACAGCTCAACTACGCCAAGGCCCTCAGCCGCCAGTTGGCGGCGATGCTGGAGCCGAGTTCGAGCGGGTCCTACTCCCCTCCGCCGGGATCGGCCCCGCCGTCCGGGGTGCCGTCGAGTCCGCCTCTGGGATGGCAGTCGTCGCCCGGGGATCCCTCATGGCATTCGGTTTCGGGAGGGCAGTCGTCGAGCTCGTTGCCGCCGGGGGAGTCGTATTCCACGGACCCCGCGGGGGGTCCGCATTCGGGGCCCGGTTCCACGCACAGCCAGCCGTCCGGAACGCAGTCGTCGTCCGGCTCGTGACGCGATGAGATGAGGCTCTGAGAAGCGCCGCAGCGCTTCTCAGAGCCTCTGGAGGCTTTCCCCGGCTCAGGCGAAGATGACCGTCCGGTTCCCGTTCAGCAGCACCCGGTGCTCGGCGTGCCACTTCACGGCCCGCGCCAGCACCTGGCATTCGACGTCCCGGCCGACCGCGACCAGCTGCTCGGGGCTGACGCCGTGGCCGACGCGCGCCACTTCCTGCTCGATGATCGGGCCCTCGTCGAGGTCGGCGGTGACGTAGTGCGCGGTGGCGCCGATCAGTTTCACGCCGCGGGCGTGCGCCTGGTGGTAGGGCTTGGCGCCCTTGAAGCTCGGCAGGAAGGAGTGGTGGATGTTGATCATCCGGCCCTCCAGCGCCTTGCACACGTCGTCGCTCAGCACTTGCATATAGCGCGCCAGCACGACCAGCTCAACGCCCCGGCTCTCGACCACTTCCAGCAGCGCCGCCTCGGCCTTCGCCTTGGCTTCGGCGTCCCCGGCGGCGACCGGCAGGTGGACGAAGTCCACGCCGTAGGAGCGGGTGAGGTCCTCGAAGTCGCCGTGGTTGGACACCACCGCCGCGATCCGCACCGGCAGCGCCCCGGTGCCGGCCCGGAAGAGCAGATCGTTCAGGCAGTGCCCGAACTTGCTCACCATCAGCACCACCGGCATCAGCTCGTTGGCGTCGTGGATCCGCCAGGCCATCCGGAACGTCGCGCCGACCGCCGCGAAGCTGCTGTTGAGCTGCTCCAGCGTCACCTCGTCGTGCACCCGCTCGAAGCTGACCCGCATGAAGAACAGGCCCGAGTCGGGGTCGCCGTACTGCTGGCTGTCCAGAATCGTGCAGCCCGTCATGAGGAGGTAGTTCGCGACGCCGTGCACGACACCGGGGGTGTCCGGACACGACAGGGTCAGGACCCACTGCTGCTTCTTCGGATCGGCCATGCCCGTCATTGTCGCTGATCGCGGGCGTTCGTCCCAGTAACCGTCCGGCTGGCGACACCGGGACCCCGCCGAACAGCGGCTACCCGTCGATGACGTGCGGCACGAACCGCGCGTAGGTGTCCGTCACCAGACCGTCCGACTCCCGGATCCCCAGCCCGGCCGGCTCGCCGTCGACCAGCCACGAACCGAGTACCGCGCGCCCGCCGCCGTCACTGCCGGGGAACGCCGGAAGCGCGGAGAACTCCTGGTAGACGTACCCCTCCTGGCCGTAGTGCCCCGGCTGCTCGAAGTGCTCGCCGCCGGTGACGACGCGGATCGAGGCGCCCTCGCGGCCCAGCAGCGGCTTGGCGACATAGTCCACCAGGTCGCGGGGGCCGTCGAGGTAGGCGAGAAGCAGGTTCGGGTGGCCCGGGTAGAGCTCCCACAGGATGGCGAGCAGCGCCTTGTTGGACAGCAGCATCTTCCAGATCGGCTCGATCCACTGCGTCCGGTCGAGGGCGGCGAGCGCCAGCGGCCCGAAGTCCTCGGCGACCAGCCACTCCCACGGGTAGAGCTTGAACACCGTGCGCATGCGGGTCTGGTCGAGGTCGACGAACCACCCCGACGCCGAGTGCCAGCCGATCTTCTCCACCGGCAGCACCACCGGCGTCAGCCCGGCCTGCTCCGCGGTCTCGGCGACGTAGGAGGAGGTCATGTAGTCCTCGCCACTCTCGTCGCACTCGGCGTAGACGAAGTGCACCGGCCCGTGCGACAGCCGGACGCGGGTCTTCTGCCAGGCGTCGACCAGGCGCTCGTGCAGCGAGTTCCACTGGTCCAGATCCGGACGCGTGTCCTGGAGCCAGTACCACTGGCAGATCGCCGACTCCAGCAGCATCGTCGGGGTGTCCGCGTTGTACTCCAGCAGCTTCGCGGTGGTGCCGTCGTCGCCGTCGTAGCGCAGGTCGAACCGGGAGTACAGGGACGGCGGCTGCACCGACCACGACTCGCGGATCGCGCGGATCACCGCCGGATCGGTGATGCCCAGGTCGGCGAAGCGGTCGCGGGACACGATGTGCTCGGCCGCGGCCAGGCACATGGCGTGCAGCTCCGCGGTGGTGTCCTCCAGCGCGTCGACCTCGGCCATGGTCAGCGTGTAGTGCGCGGATTCGTACCAGTACGGGACGACGCGGCCGTCGTCCATGGTGGTCACCGGGAAAACCAGACCCTGCGACTCGACCGCCTGCTGCCAGCCGTCGCGCGGCTTGCTCTGGACTCTGCGCATCAGCCGCCGTGCCCGCCTTCGCCACCACCGTGGCCGCCTTCGCCCCCGGAACCGCCGTGGCCGCCGAAACCGCCCCGGACCACCCCGTGCTCGCCGACCTCGCCGCCGGAGACGCGCTGGCCCATCTTCAAGCCGCTGCCGCCGCGGTACCAGTGCGCATAGGTGTGGTTCGCGCTCGTGTCGCCGCAGTACTGATCCGGAATCACGGTGTTGTCGCGGGTGTCGACGCACCGCTGGTGGTCGTCGTGGCTGCACCCCGCGACGCCCCAGCCGATCACCGCAGCGGACATCATCCCGCCGACGATCAGTTTCGCGCGCCGGCGTTTGACCTCTTCACGCATGGTGTTCCCCCGATTCCGAGCCCCCGTTGCCAAGCGAAGCGCAGCTTACTCCCTTGTTACAAACAGGAACGGCTGCGGAAACACCGTCGAAGCGACCGGGAAACGTCGGTCGGCCATCGTGAGGGCATCGCGTCGCCGACCGAAGGGATCCCACGATGACCAGGAAGATCGTCGTCGTCGGCTGGGGCCTGGCAGCCCACCGCCTCGTCACCGGCCTGCTGACCGCCGAGGCCGATGTGGACGTCACCGTCTACGCCGGCGAGGGCGCCACCGCGTACGACCGCTCGGCACTGCCCGGCACGCTGGCCGGGGCCGACGCCGCGCTGCCCACTCCGGCCGACGCCCGGCTGAACCTGCGGACCGGGGTCCGGGCCGTGGCCGTGGACCGCATGCACCGCCTCGTGCACGGCTCCGACCAGTGGGTGCAGCCGTACGACACGCTGGTCCTGGCCACCGGCGCCAACCCGGTGCTGCCGCCGATCAAGGGCCTGCGCACCGCCGACGGCGAGGACCTGCTCCCGGGCGTCCACTCGGCCCACAACGCCGCCGACTTCCGGCGCCTTGCCGAGGCCGCGAGCACGGCCACACACGCGGTCGTCATCGGCGGCAGCACCACCGGCCTGGACACGGCGGCGGCGCTGCGCACGATGCGCGCCGAGGACCCTCTGCATGTCGAGCTCATCGACCAGACGCCGGCCCGGCCCGAGATAACGCCGACCGACGCCTACCTCACGCTCAGGCGCACCGGGGTCATCGCCTACCAGGACTGCCGGGCCCGAGCCCTGACACCCGGAGCCGACGGCGCGCTCGACGCCGTCCTGCTGGCCGACGGCCACCGGCTCTCGTGCGACCTGGCGGTCATAGCGTGCGGTACCGCGCCGAACACCGCGCTGGCTTGGACCTCCGGTCTGGCGGTCGCGCGCGGCATCGTGGTGGATGACACCCTGCGCAGCGTCTCCGACCCGCACATCCACGCGCTCGGGGCGTGCGCCGAGCACCGGCGCAGCCTGTCGGGGCGCCGCGAGACGGTGCTGGCGCAGGCCGACGTGCTCGCCGCCCGGCTGTCCGGGGTCGACCCGCAGCGCACCTACCGCGGGCCCGTCGCGCAGCCCGCGGCGAACGCCACGGCGAGCACCGCCACCGTCATAGCGGAGGCCGAAGCACTTCTCAGGGCCGCAGCAGCCTGAGAACGGGGTCGATCAACGACGCCCGACCCATGGTGGCGGTACCAGTACACCCCGCTGGTACCGCCACCTCGAACTAATCCCGGAACCGCGCCACCAGATCGCGCTTGATGACCTTCCCGGTCGGGTTCCGCGGCAGGCCGTCCACCACTTCCAACTGCTCCGGCAGCTTGTGGGTGGTCAGCCCGGCCGCTTTGAGGAAGGCGACCATCTCCGCGAACTCCAGCGGCGCCGAGCCCTGCGCGCTACCCGCGCCCTCAGCACCCTCCACGCCGACGACCACCGCGCACACCCGCTCCCCGCGCTCGGCGTCCGGCAGCCCGATCACGGCCGCCTCGGCCACCCGGGGGTGGGTGAAGAGCAGGTCTTCGATCTCCTTGGCGGAGATGTTCTCACCCTTGCGGATGATGATGTCCTTGAGGCGTCCGGTGATTCGCACGAAGCCCTCGGCGTCGATCGTCCCCAGGTCGCCGGTGCGGAAGTAGCCGTCCGCGTCGAACGCGTCGGCGTCGAGTGCCGCGTCCACGTACCCGAGCATCAGCTGGGGCGCCTTGGCCCGCAGCTCCCCCTCCTCGCCGGGCTCGGCAAGCTTGCCCTCCAGCGTCACCACCCGCAGCTCGACGCCGGGCATCGCGCGCCCCTCGGAGTCGTCGAGCGCCGACTGCGGGTCGTGCACGGTGGACATGGTCAGGATCGGCGCCTCGGTCAGGCCCCAGCCCGCGATGACGCCCAGGCCGCCGACCTCGTCGCGGATCTGCGCGTGCAGCGTCGGCGGCCGCGGCGCCCCGCCGCCGTTGCACAGCCGGAAGTACGGGAACGCGCGCTCCCCCGGCCGGGTCTTCACGAACTCCCGCTGAGCCTTGAGGTAGGCCAGGTGGAACGGCGTCCCCGAGCCGCCGAGCGTCACCTTCTCCCGGCCGAACAGCTCGACGGCCGCCGCCGGGTCGAACCGGTCCAGCAGGACGTTCGGCAGCCCGGCCATCAGGGACGAGGCCAGCCAGATGGGGCCGGCGACGTGGGTCAGCGGGAACGCCATCCCGTTGATGTCCTCGGCGGTCAGCTCCAGGCAGGCGTGCATGCCGCGCGCCGCCGCGAGGATCGCGGCGTCGGTGTGCCGGGCGCCCTTGGGGTCGGCGGTGGTCCCCGAACTGTAGAAGTACCAACGCAGCTCGCGCTCCGCAGGGGCCTGATAGGCCGGGAGTACTGCGGGATCGCCTTCGGGCAGCGCGCGATCCGCCGCTATGTGCCACGTCGCGGTGCCCTCGGTCAGCCGCGCGATCATCGCCGCGAAGTCGAAGCCGCCGAACTCCGAGGGCGTGATCACCACCTCCGGCGCGATCTGCCGGATGATGAACCCGACCTCGCGGTCGCGGTAGATGGGGATGATCGGGTTCTGGACCGCGCCGAGCCGGCTCAGCGCGGCCATCAGCACGTAGCCCACGTTCCACGTCGGCAGCTGCCAGGACACCACGGTCCCGGCGCGCACTCCGAGGCCGTGCAGCCCGGCAGCCGCGCGCAGCGCGGCGTCACGGAACTCGCCGTTCGTCATGCGCGAGCCGCCGGAGTCCACCAGCAGCTCGCGCTCCGGGTCGGCCTCGGCGCGGCGCTCGATCAGCTCCCACAGACTCTCGGCGTCCAGCATCTCCGCGTCCTCCAGCTCAGATCTGACGGTGAGTCAGTCTTACTCCGGCCCGCGATCAGGCGGAAGAGCCATGCCCCTTGCGACCGCAAAGCCGATCAGTACGATATCTGACGGTGCGTCAGATGGCGCCGACCGACCGACGAGTAGGAGCACACCGTGGAGTTCGGCCTCTTCAACAGCCTCTACGTACCGCGGAACCACCCCGACATCACGGAGGCCAGCCGCCTCCGCGACGAGATCGAGCTGGTCAAGGCGGCCGACCGGTCCGGCTTCAAGTACACCTGGGCCACCGAGCACCACTTCCTCGACGAGTACTCCCACCTGTCCGCCAACGAGGCCTTCCTCGGCTACCTCGCCGCCGCCACCGAGCGCATCCACGTCGGCTCCGGCATCTTCAACATCACCCCGCCGGTCAGCCACCCCGCGCGCGTCGCCGAAAAGGTCGCGGTCCTGGACCACCTGTCCGGCGGCCGCTTCGAATTCGGCGTCGGCCGCGGCTCCTCGACCACCGAGACCAAAGGCTTCGGCATCGAGGACTCCGACCTCACGCGCGAAATGGTCGACGAAACCCTGCCGCAGATCGTCCGCATGTGGAAGGAGACGGACTACTCGTTCCAGGGCCGCTTCTTCTCCATGCCGCAGCGCAACGTCCTCCCCAAGCCCCTGACCGACCCGCACCCCCCACTCTGGGTCGCAGCCGGCTCACCAGGCACCTTCAAGAAGGCCGCCGAGATGGGCATCGGCGTCCTCTGCTTCGCCCAAGCCTCGATGGACGACCTGGCCAAGCTGATCGCCATCTACAAGGAGGAAATCGACCGCTGCGAAAACCCAGTCGGCGGCTACATCAACAACAACGTCATGGTCACCTCCCAACTGGTGTGCCTAGAGGACGGCCAGCGAGCCCGCGAAGTCGCCGCCACGATGGGCTCGGGCTACCACCAGAGCCTGCTGTGGAAGTACCTGGACACCTTCCCGCGCCCCCAGTGGGTGAACGACCTCGGCGGCCGCATCCCAGAGATGGACCGCGCGACCATCGACGCGGTGATCGAGGCCAAGCAGATGTGCATCGGTACCCCCGAGGAGGTGGCCGGCGCCGTCGCGGCAGTGGAAGCGATCGGAGCAGACCAGCTGGTGTTCGGCATGCTGTCCACGGCGATGCCGATCGACGTGGCGATCGAATCAGTGGAGACCTTCGGCCGGGAGGTGCTGCCGAGGTTCGACACCGACCCGGTGCACTCGACGACCCGGCAGCGGGAGGCTCAGGTGGGACGCTGAGGGCGGGCCGGGCAAGGGAGTCCTGGCGGGCAGGCGCGGTGGCCGAGCCGGTACGGCGCCGCACTGCCAGCCACGAGAGCAGGCCTCCGCTGGTTTCGGCGCCCCCGGGTGGTGACGGATCAGCGCGGCCGGCCATGTCGTTCGTCGTGTCCGACCGGACCATGCGGGGTGTTGGTTCTGGGTCCCTCGCCGCGTCGGCGGGCTCTGCCAACCTGCCCGGTTTGGCGGTGTCAAGCCGAACGCGGCTGCACCACAGCAACAGCGATACGGCTTGATTCCGCCAAACCGGGCTGGTTCCGTCTACGGCGACGACGCGGCGAGGGACCCAGAACCCGGCGACCACAAGCAACACCGCCACCGACCAGCGCGGCGCAGGCAACAGCGGATAGAAAGCCGACCAGTCGCGGACCGCCGCCAAACAGCAGGACGCACGGGTCGCCCCCTCGCTGTAGAGCGCCCGCCGGAGGCCTCAAGGCGCCCACCACGCACGACGATTGCCGCCTACGACATGCGCAGTGACTCGGACCGGCGCGCGGTCGTGCACGCGAAAACCGCCACCCGCCAGCGCACCGCCGCAGAGACCTGAACCGCCGCGCGGTCGTGCCAGCGAAAACCGCCGGCCGCCAGCGCAACCCGCGACGCTCCACCGAACTGCGTCCCCCTGCGAGGTCATCAAACCCTGCGCGAACCCATAAAAATCGCCTGCAAAACCCCAGACCAACCGCACCGAAACAACCCGCACCCTCACCGCGCCCAAAGCTCACCCCCCCAACCCTCACCGCCCCCAAACCCCACCAACCACACCACTCGTAGTCACCACAGCCAGCACCGCAAGCGTGTTCTCAATCACCGCCTCCGCATACGCCGCCGGCACCCCCGCCACCGCATCGCGCGGCAGCACCACGTCAAATCCGGCGTTCACCGCATCCATCACCAGATTCGTAATGGCAACATTCACCGACACCCCCACCGGAATCAGCGTCCGCGCCCCAAGGTTCCGCAGGACCGCCGCCAGCCCGGAGTCGTACATCGGCCCCAGCCCGTGGTACCGCGGCAGCTCAATATCCGTATCCAGCAGCCCGATCTCGTCGATCACCGCCGCCGCCTTCGAGCCCGGCAGCAGGTCCTCGACATCGTCGCGGCGCGCCGACTTCAGTGCCGCGGCAAACAGCCTGGCGTTGGTGTTCGCGCCCCTTGCATCAGGGCGGCGGTAGACCGTGGCGTGGATGACCGGGACGCCGGCCGCGCGTGCGGCGTCCACCACCCGCACCATGGCCGGGACGTGCGGCCGCGCCGCAGCTGCGAGGTCCGGGAACAGGGCCGCCGCGCCCAGGACGCCGTTCTGTACCTCGGAGGTGACCACGGCGCAGCGGGACGGTTCCAGCATCGCGTTCAGATCGACCGGCATGCCGGGCACGGTAGCTGACGCGGCATCAGAAGTGGAGCGGGTCTTGTCGCCTGCGATCTCTGGCAATACGCTCACCTGACGGACCGTCAGATTTGCTTGGCCCGCAGTCAGACCCAGATGTCGGAAATCGCCAGGAGCCCGCCGTGCAGCTGCGTGACACCCCGGACCAACAGCGGTTCCGCGAAGAGCTGCGCTCCTGGCTGCGCGCCGTCCTGCCGACCCTGGACCCGCAGCCCTCCCAGGACGACTGGCCGGCCCGCCGGACCTACGACTCCCACTGGCAGGCCCTGCTCCACCAAGCCGGCTACGCCGGCCTGAACTGGCCCGCCGAGTACGGCGGCCGCGGCGCGACTCCGACCGAGCACCTGATCTTCCTAGAAGAGTCCGAACTCGCCGGCGCCCCGTACGTCGGGGTGAACTTCGTCGGCCTGTTGCACGCCGGCCCCACGCTGATCGCCGAGGCGAGTCCGGAGCAGCGCGAGCGCCACATTCCGGCGATCCTGCGCGGCGACGAGATCTGGTGCCAGGGCTTCTCCGAGCCGGATGCCGGGTCGGACCTGGCCGCGCTGCGGACCCGCGCGGTGCGCGACGGCGACCACTACGTCGTCACCGGCCGCAAGATCTGGACTTCGCACGCCGAGGTCGCGGACTTCTGCGAACTGCTCGTGCGCACCGGCCCGGCGGACGGTCCGAAGCACCAGGGCATCACCTGGCTGATCATGCCGATGGACGCTCCCGGTGTGACGCTGCGCCCGTTGATGACCGCCGGCGGCTCGACCGAGTTCTCCGAGATGATCCTGGAGGACGTGCGGATCCCGGTGGCGAACCGGGTCGGGGCCGAGGGCGACGGCTGGCGGATCGCGATGGTGACCTTCGCGTTCGAGCGCGGGACCGGGTTCGTCTCCGAGGTGGTGTGGGCACGCCGGCGGCTCGTGGAGATCGCCGCGCTGGCCCGGGAGAACGCGACCTGGGAGGACTCCGAGATCCGGCGCCGGATCGCCCGGCTGGCCGCCGAGTTCGACGCCCTGTGGGCTCTGGTGAAGCGGAACGTCTCAGAGGCCGAGCATTCCGCGGCGGGCATCCCGGGGCCCGGTTCCTCAGTTTTCAAGTTGAGGTTTTCCGAGGCCCGGCAACACCTTGACGATCTCCACGCCGATGTCCGGGGCCGGGACGCACTGTCGTTCGACGACGACCTGTGCACCTACGACGGCGAACCGGGCTACGAACGTCTCAGATCCCTGGCATACACGATCGCCGCCGGGACCTCGCAGGTCCAGCGCAACATCATCGGCGAGCGGATCCTGGGCCTGCCCAAGGAGCCCTCGGCCTCGACCTCGGCAACGGCGGCATCGGCAACAGCGGCCGGGGCCGGGGCCGCGAAAGGCGGCGCGAGCTAATGGACTTCCGGCCGACACCGGACCAGCGAGCGCTCGCCGGCGCGGTCCGCGACGTCCTCAGCAAGCACCCCGCGCCGGGAACACCCGGCCAGGAAACAGAAGAAGGCCCCGAGCCCGGCATCGGCGGCGTGGCCGTCGCCCTCTGGCGCGACCTGGCCGAGCTCGGGATCTTCGGAGTCCGGGTCCCGGAAGCGGCAGGCGGCCTGGGCCTGGGGCACCCCGAATCAGTGCACGTCTTCGAGGAACTCGGCCGCGCGCTGGCGACCGGCCCCTTCACCGCGACCGCACTGGCCGCGCCGTTGCTGCCGGAGTACGCCGGCGGCCGGTACCGAGTGGGACTCGGCGACCTGACATGCGGCGATCAGCAGACACAGATCCTGGAGCACCTGGACGCCCTGGACGCGCTGCTGGTCATCGAGATCGTCGACGGCGAGACCCCCGGCGTCGCCGGGCACAGCCAGGTCCTGCGTGTGGAGCCGATCGAGCTGCGCGCCGATCCCGTTCCCCACCCCGTGGATCCCCGCGTCCCGCTGCACCGGCTGCGCCAGAAGCCGCTGCGCGGCGAGATCGTCGGCGACGCCGGCACCGCCGACGCGCTGCTGCGCGAGGGCGCCCTGCTCACCGCCGCCTACCAGGTGGGCATCGCCGCGGTGCTGACCGAGCGCGCCGTCGCCTATGCCAAGCAGCGCACGCAGTTCGGCCGGGCCATCGGCTCGTTCCAGGCGGTCAAGCACCTGTGCGCGGACATGTTCGCGCGCGCCGAGCTGGCCCGGGCCGCCGTGCACTCGGCCGCTGTGCTGCTCTCGGACGAGGCGGCCGGCCACGACGGCACCGACCTGCCGACCGCCGCGGCCGCGGTGTCCACGGCCAAGCTGCTCGCCGACGAGGCGGCGGTGGCGAATGCGAGGTCTGCGATCCAGGTACACGGCGGTATGGGCTGCACGTGGGAGATGGGTCTGCACCTGTACCTCAAGCGAGCCTGGGCGCTGTCCCTGGCGTACGGCCGCGCCGCGGAGCACGCGGACCTGATTTCCGAATCCCTGTAAGGGAAATCCCGCGCGACACACACGTCACAGCGGCACGCCGCACGCCTGCGACAGGGACCGGTCATCACCCCCACACTCAGGCGTTGATTGATGGCGAATATTGACACTCTGGGACGCGGCGCCTATACAGGGTTCTCTGGCGTAATCACAGAGAACCCCCAGCTCAGAACCTCACCAGCGGCCTCAGGGGCCGCACATCGGAGCAGGTGAGGCCCTGCTCCACCAGCGCGACAGGGCCCTGCGACACCGGTGGCGAACCGGCGACGAATCCACAGGACTACATCGGTCGCGACTGGTTACAACTGAATCAGAGTTCTCATTGGTTTCAGCGAGAACCCGAGAGCGCCGTAACGATCAGAATAAGTCCGCGCAATGCCACACAGAACCACCGCGCTGCCGAACAACCGGGAAAGAGCTCAGCCGATGTGTACCGCACCCGCCCCACCGCCCGCCGGCGGCGGCGCCGGCCCCAGCGCGCCGTCCGTCCCCCCGACGGCGGCCGCGGCAGGCCGCCGTCCGGTCCGACGTCCGGTCCGACGACCGCGGGAACCCGTGGTCCCAGGTGCGCCATGGCGATGATCTGCCTGGTGTCGGCCAAGAACTCGCCCGGGGTGACCACCACCGCGGTGGCGCTGGCCGAGGCGTGGCCGCGGCCGGTGCTGCTGGCCGAGTGCGACCCGCGCTACGGCGACATCGTGGCCGGCTACCAGCAGGGCGGCGGGGACGTGGCCAAGGGGCTGCTCGGACTGGCCGCGATCCACCAGCACACCGACATCCGGCAGGAGGTCTTCCGCTACGTCCAGCCGCTGAGCCCGAGCTCCCCGGCGCGGTTCCTGGCCGGGGTCCAGGTGCCGGCGCAGGCGGCCGCGGTGTCAGTGCTCTGGGAACCGCTGTCCCGGGTGCTGCCCGCGCTGGTGGTGAAGCGGCGGACGGTGGACGTCCTCGTGGACTGCGGGCCGCTGCACGCCGCGCACGCGCCGCTGCCCCTGATCCAGCACGCCGACCTGGTGCTGATGGTGACCGGCGACCACCTGGAGCAGATCCGCGCGGCGCACGACGCGGTCGGCACGATCACCGAGCGGCTGGCCGCCGCCCGGCCGCACGCCGACCCGCGCTGGTGCCTGGCCGGCGTGGTGATCCCGCCCGGCGCGCGCCGCCACAACGAGCGCGAGGCGATCGAGCAGGCGCTGGACATCGACGTGATCGCCGAGGTCCGGCACGACCTGAAAGTCGGCGCGGAGCTGCTGGGCCGCCGGAACCTCCCGAACGGTTATTCACGCTCGGGATACATGAGGGACATCCGGGAGTTGCAAGCTGCTATCGACCGCCAGTTGAACCGCCCGGCTCCGCCGGCGCGCACCGTCGCCTCGAACCACCGGCTGACGGTGGTACCCGGGGAGGCCGCCCATGCCGGCTGACAAAAACGACCCGAGGCACGCACAGGGCGGCGGGCCGGGCCGGTCGCGCGGCAGCGGCCGCAGCGACCAGGTCTCGGAGCTGCGCGACGCGATCGCCTTCCTGAACCGGGAGAGCGTCGCGCTGCCCGATCCCGGCACCCCGCCGTGGGAGAACCACCCGTCGACCGATCCTTCGCGCCCCGCCGCCGGACCGAAACCGCCGCTCGCGCCGGTCCGCGAACTCGGGCCGCCGCAGGGCAGACCCGCCACCCACGCCCTGCCTCCCGCGCCGCCCCCGCTTGTGGAGAACGCCTTGCACTTCCAAGGAGCGCAGGGCGCCAGCCGCCGCCAGCTCCCACCGCCACCACCGCCCCAACCGCTGTCCGCACCGCTGTCCCAACCTCCGGCCCCGCCACAGCCCCTGGACGAAGGGACGAACCGCTCGCGCCACGAGCTCGCGCTCCGCTTCGGCGGCGGCTCGGAGTACCCGACGGATCCCAAGCCCGCGCAGGGGATCCACGCGTTCTCGGCGGTCGACTGGCCCGGCGTCGACGTCATCCGCAAGCAGGTGCGCGAGCGGATCACCGAACAGTTCCCGCGCCCCGACTCCGGAACCGACGAGCAGCGCCGCGCCTTCGGCATGGCGGTCATCGAGGAGGCGGTGAACTCCTGGTCGGCGCGGGCAACGGCGCGCGGGCAGGCGGTCGACGACGCGCGCCAGGACGCGATGCGCCGGGCCGCGGGCGCCTGCGTCTTCGGCATGGGCGGCCTGGCCCCGATGCTGGACCACCCCGACGTGGAGACCATCGAGTACCGGGGCTGCGACGACGGCCACGTGGTCTACACCGACGGCCGGGTGGAGAAGGCGCCGCGGATCGCCTCCTCGGACGAGTCGCTGCTGGCCGACATGCGGACCTGGGCCGCCCGGCGTCATCGGGTCCTGACCCCGGCCGAGCCGCTGCTCGACCTGACCGTGGACGGCGGCGCGCGGCTGACCGCGACCATCGGCGTGTCCCGGCGGCCGACGCTGGTGGTGCGCCGGCACCGGGTCGTGAAGGTGACGCTGGACGATCTGGTGGTGCGCGGCATGGTGTCGCCGGCGATCGCGGCGTTCCTGCGCAGCGCGGTGCTGGCCGGGCAGACGATCGTGGTCACCGGACCGCTCGACGCGGGCAAGACGACGCTGCTGCGCGCGCTGGCCGCGGAGATACCGGTGATGGAGCGATACGCGACGGTCGAGGCGGAGTTCGAACTCAACCTGGACGAGATCGGGCGGCATCCGCGGATGGTCGCCTACCAGTCGTGGCCGGGGACCGCCGAGCGCGGCCCGGACGGTCGCCGGATCGGCGAGGTGACGCTGTCCGACGTCATCGAGGTGGCGCTGCGGATGAACGTGGCGCGGCTGGTCGTCGGCGAGGTGCGCGGGCCGGAGGCGGCCACGCTGCTGGAGGCGGTGTCGACCGGCGGCCGGGCGGCGCTGTGCGCGATCCACTCCGGGTCCTCGCGGGAGGCGTTCAACAAGTTCGTCATGCTGTGCATGCGGACGACGATGAACCGGGACTCGGCGGTCCAGCTGGCCGCCGAGACGCTGCACTACATCGTCGACATCCGGATGGACACCGAGCCCGCGACGGACATGCGCGAACCGCGCGCCACCGCGCGTTATGTGGACCGGGTGGTCGAGATCAACGGGCTCGGCGACCGGCTGGCGCCAGTCGTCACCGAGGTCTTCGCCCCGGGACCGGACGGCCGGGCGGTGTTCGCGCAGCGGCCGGAGCGGCTGGCGACGTTGCAGCGCGCCGGATTCGACCCCAAGTGGTTCCTGTACGGGAACGACCAGTGGTACGTCGCCCCGACGCCGGCCGCGCAGAACGTGTCGCGGCCCGCGCCGCACCAGCAGCGCGAGGGCGGCCGTGGCTTCCAGAACATGACGCCGGTGCCGAAGCCGTCCCTCACCGAACAGGACGTCTTCGACCGGCAGTACCTGCACGAGCGGCGGCGGTTGGACCAGGAGTGACATGGCGGACGACGGGGGCGTCGCGCAGGCGAGGCCGCGATCGGGTGCGGTTTCCGTTTCGGCTTCGGGGCAGGAGGCCCCGGAGTATCAGACGTATGTCGTGCGCAAGGGCGACTCGCTGTGGCGGATCGCCGAGGAGCAGTTGGGCGATCCGAACCGCTTCGCGGACATCGCCGAGCTGAACGACGGCCGGCGGATGCCGGACGGGACGGTGTTCAGCTACGTCGAGTTCCTGCAGTCCGGGTGGGTCCTGATCATGCCGCCGGACATGGGGCGGCACCGGCCGGCGGCCGGCGAGCGCGGGCGGTTGGCACTTGAAGCGGGCGCTGGTTCAAGCGGTTCCGGTGTTACCGGGACCGAGGGCGATGCCGCCGGTGGTGCGGCGACGGCCGGCGACTCGCGGCGGGAGTCCACGTTCGCCACGACGCGCAACGACTCCGGCAAGACGGTCGCGGCGACCGGCGGGCTGCTGGCCGCGGGCGTGTTGGGCACGCTGGGGGACCGGCGGCTGCGCAAGGTCATGCGGCGGCGCCCCGGCGAGCGGATCTCGATGCGCCGGCCGGGGGAGTGGGAGCTGGAGCTGAGCCGCGTCGACAACCCGACCGGCCAGGTTCTCATCGACGCCGCTCTCAGGACCCTGAGCGCCCGGCTGACCAAGGCCGACCGGGGACTGCCGGACATCAGCACGACGGTGCTCAAGTCGCACGGCCTGGAGCTGCACCTGGCGCGCCCGCAGCCGCCGGTCGCGCCGTTCTACGCGGACCCGCAGCGTCCCGGGGTGTGGATCTGCCCGCTCGGGGCGCAGGTCGGTTCGCATCCGGGGCACGCGCCGGCGCCGTATCCGGCGCTGGTGTCGCTGGGCTTCGACGGGGAGGACGACACGGTCCTGGTCGATTTGGAGGCCACCGGCGGCGTCTCGCTGCTGGCCCCGGAGGCTGAGGCGGTGTCGGTGCTGCGCGCGATGGCCGTGGAGCTCGCGACCGGGATGGCGGCCGAGCAGGTCGAGGTGACACTCGTCGGGTTCGGGGCGGAGCTGCCGCCGCTGTTCGCGCCGGGGACTCTGAACCACACCGAGGACCTGGTGCGCGCCGTGGAGGCGCTGGCGCGCTGGTCAGCTGGCGTCGAGGCGGTGCTGGACCGGCGCGGCGTGACGGTGCGCAAGGCACGGACACACCCGGACGACGAGCTGGCGCCGATCACGAAGACGCACGTGCTGCTCTCGGCGGTGGCGCCGGACCTGCGGCTCACGCACCGGCTGCGGCACCTGCTGTCGGGACGGCAGCGGACGTCGATCGCGGTGGTGGCGGTGGCCGACGACCGCGAGCAGCTGCTCTCGCCGTGGACGATCGGCGCGCCGGCGTTCCACACGCCGAGGTCGCAGGCTGGGGTGCCGGGGATCGCGCTGCGGGTGCAGGCGCTGCGAGAGGAGCGGTACGCGGCGGCCGTGCGGGAGCTGTCAGCGGCGGATTCGGATCAGGAGAAGCCGGCGCCGACCGGGGACGGAGCCTTCAACCTGCCGGCGGCCGCGGCGGCCGAGGTGGAGGCGTCGGGGGCGAAGACGCCGTTGCCGAAGCGGAAGCCCGCACATCCCCGGCGGCATGTCGCGGGGCGGGGGACCAGTGGTGGCGCTGCCGGCGCGGCGGGCGATCGGCGCGGAGCCGGCGCCGGGAGTGCTTCTTCGTCCTGGTCCGAGGCGCATCCGGCCGAGCGCGTCGAGCTGATCGCGACGCCGGATCCAGTGCAGCCGAACCGTTTCCGCGTGCCTGTCGACGACCTGTTCCGAGTCGACGCGCTGCTGCCGACCGCGCTGCCGACGACCACCGCGCCGCTACCGGGGCCCGGGACGGCGAAGCAGGTCCGGCTGGCGCTGAAGCCGGCGAACCTGCCGCAGTTCGATCCGGCGGCGGACGGCGAGGAGGAGCCGCCGCCACCTCGCGCGGAGGATCGGCTGGTGGGGATGGAGGCGGACCTGCCGGGCCAGCACGGACGCGCCGCGTTGGCTGCGCCGGGCGCGCAGAGCACTCACGCCCCGACGGATGCGCGACCGGGTCGGCCGGCGCCGCCGTCCTCTTCGCCGGCGCTGCCTGAGCCCGCCCGCATGGCGACGCCCCGGAAGCCGGGGCAGTGGCAGGGTGCTTATTGGAGTCAGCGCCGGGCGGCCGCGGCGGGGAGGCCGAACCGCGCCGAGACACCGGACGAGTCCGTCGTGCTCGGTCCGTCGTACGCGATCGAGGTCCTGGGCCCGATAGTGCTCGCCGGCGCGGCGGACGATACGCCGGAGCTCGCCGAGATCGCCGCGTACGTGATCCTGCACCCGGGATGCTCGATGCACCAGCTGGCCGCGGACCTGTGGCCGGCCCGCGCCGGCGCGCTGGGAATCGTGGACGCGCTGGTGATCCAGCTGCGCGAAGTCCTCGGCGCGGACGCCAACGGAGAGCAGCTGCTCCGGATCACGCCGGAGAGCGTGACCCTCGCCCCGTCAGTGTCCTGCGACTGGCTGGAGTTCGTGCACCGCACCCAGAACGGCGAACTGGTCGGCGCCCTGAGCCTGCTCCGGGGCCGCCCCTTCGAAGACGCCCCGCTCCGCCGCTACGGCTGGGCCGAAACCCTCCGGCACGAAATGGCGGCGCTGGCGATAGACACGGCCCACTACGTCGCCGAGGCGTGCCTGCGCGAGCAGAGCCCCCGCAGCGCCCGCAAGGCGGCCCTGCGCGGCCTGGCAGCCGCCCCCGAATCAGAACTCTTGTACCGCGACCTCCTGTCCGCCCTGGCCGCTCTTGGAGACCTCCCCGCGGCCCGCCGCCACGCCGACACCCTCCTCGGCTACGCCGAGCGCGAAGGGCTGCCGCTGCAACCGGAGACCGCCGCGATGCTGCGGGACGTCGCGCAGGCGGCCGCGCGGAGCTGACCAGCGACCAGCGCGACCAGCGCGACCAGCGACGGCCACCAGGTCCAGCGAGCGCTGTCTCAGCCGTGGAAGTCGACGCGGTCGATCAGACCGCCGCGCACCCGATAGGCGACCAGAACGCGGATCGGATCGTCGGCCAGCCCATGAGCGACTTCGTGGTCGACCACCCAATCACCCTCGCTGAGCCGCGCCAGGATCTCCGCCCGGCAGCGGCCTTCGGCGAACTGTCCGGCGTACCTGTCACGCAGCGCCTGGCGTCCCTCCAGCCGGCTGCCGTCGCTCCGGTTGACGACGACGTCCTCGGCGTACATGGCGGCGAAGGCGTCGATGTCGTGGCTGTTGTAGGCGGCGAGCTGCTGCTCGACGACTTCGCGAGGATCGGTCATATACATGATCATTCCACGCCGCGCCCCTACTTCACCGCCACCGGAATCACCGGCGCCCCGACCGCGCGCGTGAAGGGCTCCGGCGAAGCCGTCAGAAAGAACTCGTACACCCCATCCTCCGCGCAGTCCTCGGCCAGCGCCTCAAGGTCCCAGTTCTGCCCCTGCAACATCCCCATCTCGACCAGGTGCAGCAGGTGCACGGGGAGCTGCGCGTCCTCGCGCTCCGGCGGGTACACCTCGAAGGCCACGTTGTCCGTCGCCACCGCCGCCACGTCGTGCGCGTGGAACCACGGCACCGTCCGCATCGACGGTCCCGACGTCGGGTAGCTGTACGCCAGCTTGTCCCCCGCCTTCAGCGCCGTCATCGCGCCGGTGCGCAGCAGCACGATGTCGCCCGGGCGGATCCGTACCTTCCCGAACTCCGCCGCCGCGTCCAGGTCTTCCGATGTCAGCGCGTGGCCGTGCGCCGCATCTCCCAGTCGTGGGACGCCCAGGGCGCGCGCCACGTCCAGCAGGACGCCGCGTCCGATGACCGGCCCCGCCTTGTCGATCCCGCAGTGCGCCGCGCCCGCCGCGGTGATCTCCGAGGCGTCGAAGCCGTTGTACAGCCGCCCCTCGTACGACACGTGTGCCAGCGCGTCCCAGTGTGTGCACGCCTGGAGTCCCATCTCCACCCGGTCGTCCGACGTGCGGAACGCGTGCTGCTCCCCCATCACCTGCGCGTTCACCATGATCATGGTGTGCTTCGGGTTGTCGCGCCCTTCGATCATGCCGATCTGCGGGCCGTCCTCGTCCAGGGGCACCGCGAGGCTGAAGCGGCGGCCGGCGCGGATCAGCGACGCCGCCTCCACCACCCGCTCGGGCGTGATCAGGTTCAAGGTCCCGCGTTCGTCTTCGGGGCCCCAGCGGCCCCAGTTGTTGACGCGGCGGGCGAGGTCGGTGAACTGCTCGGGCAGCGGCATCGCGGTGCTCCCAGGTGCTCCCAGTGATATCTGACACAGCGTCAGTTGGTGCTGTCCACTGTCACGAACCTTAGCTAACATGCCGTCAGATTCGTACCGTCAGATCTCTTCGAGGAGCGAGCAAGGTGGCCGACTTCCTGGCAGGCAAGGTCATCGTGGTGACCGGCGCGGGCCGCGGCATCGGGCGCGCCGTGGCCCTCGGCTGCGCCGCCGAGGGCGCCTCGGTGGTGGTCAACGACTACGGCGTCTCCATCGACGGCAGCGAGCCGTCCAGCGAGGTCGCCGACGCGGTGGCGCGGGAGATCCGGGACGCCGGCGGACAGGCGGTCCCCTGCGCCGACTCGGTCACCAGCATGGCCGGCGGGCACCGCATCGTGCAGACCGCGCTGGACGCCTACGGCCGGCTCGACGGCGTGGTGTGCGTGGCCGGGATCCTGCGCGAGCGGATGCTGTTCAACATGGCCGAGGAGGAGTGGGACCCGGTCATCGAGACCCACCTGAAGGGGACGTTCACCGTCTTCCGCGCCGCCAGCGCCGTGATGCGCAAGGCCGGCGGCGGCGCGCTGGTCGGCTTCACCTCCGGCAACCACGCCGGCAGCGTCTCGCAGGCCAACTACAGCGCGGCCAAGGGCGGCATCGTCAGCCTGGTCCGCAGCGCGGCCCTGGGCCTGGGCAAGTACGGCATCACCGCGAACGCCGTGGCGCCGGTGGCCCGCACCCGGATGAGCGCCAACGTCCCGTTCGACATGGCCGAGATGGGCGAGCCGGAGGACGTCGCCCCGCTGGTCGCCTATCTGCTGTCGGAGGCCGCGCGCGACATCACCGGCCAGATCTACACGGTCGCGGGCCGCCGGATCGCGGTGTGGAACCAGCCGCAGGAGATCCGCTCGATGTACGGCGAGGAACCCTGGACCGCCGAGTCGATCGCGAAACGGCTGCCGGAGGCGGTCGGCGTCGAGACCATGCCGATGATCGCCAAGATGGCCGCCTACGCGAAGGCCACCGAGGAACGCAAAGCGACTGAGGACCACACAGCCCCCGAAGGACAAACAGCATCCGAGGATCGCACGGCATCCGAGACCGGACAGGAAGGCGCAACCTCATGAGAGCCGCGGTCTTCGAAGACGGCAAGCTGGAAGTCGTCGACGGTATCGAGGTGCGCGGCCCGCGCACCGACGAGATCGTCGTCCGCATCCGCGCCGCCGGTCTGTGCCACTCCGACCTCAGCGTCGTCAACGGCACCATCCCGTTCCCCGGCCCGGCCGTCCTCGGCCACGAGGGAGCCGGCGTCGTGGAGGAGATCGGCGCGGCAGTGACCCGGGTGAAAGCCGGCGACCACGTCTGCCTCACCACGATCAACCACTGCGGGGTCTGCCCGGCCTGCAGCAAAGGCCATCCGACGATGTGCCGCGCGACCTTCGGCAAGATCAGCAAGCCGTTCACGCGCGAAGCTGCCGACGGCTCGGCCGAGAAGCTGTTCTCCTTCGCCAACACCTCGGTCTTCACCGAACGCGTCGTGGTCAAGGAGGTCCAGGCCGTCCCGATCCCCGAGGACGTGCCGATGGCCTCGGCCGCGCTGGTCGGCTGCGGCGTCCTGACCGGAGTCGGCGCGGTCCTGAACCGGGCGAAAGTGGGCATCGGCGAGACGGTGGTGGTCATCGGCGTCGGCGGCATCGGCCTCAACGCGATCCAGGGCGCGCGGATCGCCCGCGCCGGCCGGATCGTCGCGATCGACACCAACCCGCGCAAGGAGGAGGCGGCGCGGCGGTTCGGCGCGACCGACTTCGTCGACCCGAGCGGCCAGGACGTGGTCCAACTCGTCAAGGACCTGCTCCCGCGCGGCGCGGACCACGTCTTCGAGTGCGTCGGGCATCCCGCGCTGATCCGCGCCGCGACCGACCTGCTGGCCTGGTCCGGGACCGCGGTGCTGCTCGGTGTGCCGCGCAGCGATGCCGAGGGGACGTTCCTCGTGTCCGGGATGTATATGGACAAAACAATAATGGGCTGCCGATACGGAACCTCACACCCCCAGTTCGACGTCGAAAGGTATGTCGACCTCTATCGGAAGGGTGAGCTTCTCCTGGACGAACTGGTCACAAAGACCTACCCTCTGGAGCACATCCACGAGGCGATCCACGACCTGGAGAGCGGCTCATTGGCAAGAGGGGTCATCTTGCTCTGAGACCTACGAGGGGAAGCTAAGGCCGTGACGGAGAGCCCGAGCGGGCAGGGCGCACCGGAGCACGACAGCGAAGCCGCACTGCTCACGGAACCGTCCACGCCCTCGCAGCCTTCCGTCCCGGGACAACCGACGCGCGACGATGTCGAGACCGAAAGCGTCCGAGCCACGGTTGTCGGGGACGTCGCGGACGACACGTACACCGATGACGACTCGGTTACCGCCGCCGACCACACCGAAGACGCCGAAGAAACTTCCACGCCGCACGGCTTCCCGATCGACTCGACCAACCCCCTGGCCCGGGCCGCGAACCGCGTCGTCGAGGAACTCCTCAATCCCAGCACCGGCCTGCTGCTCTCACTCTGCTACATCGTGGTCGCTGGCTTCCTCACCTGGAAGCTGCTGTTCCACCCGGTGGCCAGCGTCCTGGCCGGCAACCCCTACGACCAGTTCTACTTCGAGTGGCAGCTGACCGCGGTCGAGCACGCGCTGATCCACTTCCAGAACCCGCTGTTCACGCACACGATGAACGCCCCCGACGGCATGAACCTCGCGGGGAACCCCCAGATCATCGGTCCGGCGGCGGTCCTGGCCCCGATCACCTACCTGTTCGGCGCGCCGGTCTCGTTCGCCCTGCTGACCACCTTCAACCTCGCGGCCACCGCGATCACCTGGCGCTGGTTCCTGCGCCGGCACGTGGTCCGCACCGAGACCGCGGCCTTCGTCGGCGGCCTGTTCATGGGCTTCTCGCCGTCGATGATGTCCCACTCGCTGGCGCACCCGAACCTGGCCGGACAGTGGCTGGTGCCGCTGATCCTGGCCGGGGTGCTGCGCCTGCGCGAGCCGGAGCACCGGGTGCGCAACGGAATCGTTCTCGGCGTGCTGATCGCGGCGCAGGTGTTCGTCGGCGAGGAACTGCTGTTCCTGACCGCGATGGGCTTCCTGCTGTTCTTCGTGGCCTACGTCGCGCAGCGGCCGCGGCAGTCCTGGGCCGAGGCCGCGACCTTCCTGCGCGGCGCCGGCGTGGCGATCCTCACGGCCGGTGCGCTGCTGGCGTACCCGCTGTCGTTCCAGTTCTTCGGGCCGATGTCGTTCAAGGGCATCCCGTTCGACATCGCCTACTACGCGGCGGATCTGAAGTCCTACGCGGTGTATCCGAACCTGGAGCTGTGGGGCGACCCGGCCAAGCTGGACCCGCTGGCGCCGGGCGGCACCGAGCAGGCCGCGCTGGTCGGCTGGGCGCTGCTGCTCGTGGTGGCGCTGCTGACGGTGTGGCTGATCCGCGGCGTGGCCGTGCGGGCACTGCTGATCGCCGCGCTGGCCCTGGTGGCGCTGTCCGTCGGCCCGACGCCGGTGTTCGACCACGATCCCATCACCTGGTGGTGGTGGCCGCTGCCGTCGGACGGCGTGTGGGCGCACATCCAGCACCTGCCGCTGTTCTCCTCCAGCCTGCCGATCCGCAGCGCGCTGGCGGTGAGCTGGATCATCGGCATCCTGCTGGCCCTCGGCCTGGACAAGGCGGTCCTGCACCCGCGGCAGGTGCTGCGCGGCGTGGTGTTCGGCAGCGTGGCGGCGGCGCTGATCCCGCTGATCCCCAGGGTGTTCGACACCTCACCGCGCACGCCGATCCCGGAGTACTTCACGTCGAACGCCTGGAAGGAATGCGTCTCGCCGGGGCGCGACACGATCGTCGGCGTCCCGTTGTCCGACGGCGGAGACCGCACCAACCAGACCTGGTCGACGGCCGCGGACGCCGGCTTCGACATCCCGCAGGGCCCGGTGATGGCGCCGACCTCGCCCACCGACAAGCAGGTCGCCTGGGGCAAGAACAACGTGCTGTGGACCGCACAGTGGCTGTCGTACATCTTCAAGAACGGCGGCGGCGCCACCCCGACGATCACCCCGTCCATCCAGAACCGGGTGAAGCTGGACCTGGCCACGTGGCAGGCGAACTGCGTCGTCATGGCCGACGGCACCCAGAACCTGGCGGCCGTCAAGACCTTCCTGGACCAGGCGATCGCCCCCGGAACGATGGAGGACGGCGTGGTCGTGTGGAAGGAACCCACCCGCTGAGGCGTCAGCCGAACGCCCCCCGGTGGAAGATCAGCGGCGTCGACTCGCCGTCGGCGTCCAGGCCGTGCACGCGCCCCACCACGATCGTGTGGTCTCCTCCGGGATACGTGGCCTCGATCGTGCAGTCCACCCAGCCGTGCGCACCGGCCAGGATCGGGGAGCCGAGCTCGGAGTGGCTCCACTCGACGCCGGCGAACTTGTCGCCGCCGCTGACCGCGAACGCGCGGCACAGCTGCTCGTGGTCGGCGGCGAGGAAGTTCACGCAGAAGCGGCCGGTGGCCTCTATGCGCGGCCACGTGGTGGACGTGTGGCCGACGGAGAACAGCACGAGTGGCGGGTCCAGGGACAAGGCGGAGAACGCTTGGCACGCGAAGCCCACGGGCCCGTCTGCGTCCTCGGACGCGACGACGGTCACCCCGGAGGGAAAGTGGCCGAGGACGCGGCGGTAGTCCGCGACGGCGACGGCGGTGCCGTCGGCGCGGGTGTTCGCGGCCTTGTCGGCGTCAGCGTTCGCGACGTCGGCGACGTCGGCGACACGCCCGGCGTGCTCGCGTGCGGTGGCCTGTGCAGGCATGGTCCCAGCCCCTAGGTGTCACGCTGTGTGCGGCTGCGCGGTGCTCCAGCTCGTTCGCTATATCAAAAGTGCAGCTCGACCCAGCATACGTGGACGGACATCGCCAATATGGATGGGAACTGACGACCCGTCAAGAGAGACGGCGTTTGACATACCGAACGCTCTTCGGACATCACAGAACCCTGTGGTAGCAGGTGTAACAGCGATCAGTGCCCGGTGAATTCCGGCGCACGGCGCTCCACGAAGGCCCGCACGCCCTCCCGGCCGTCGTGGGTCGCCATGTTCAGCTCCACGGCGTCGGCCTCCTCGCGGAAGGCCGTGGCGCGGTCCACCTCCAGCGCGCGGTTCACGAGGTTCTTCGTGAGCGCGAAGGCCCGCGTCGGCCCAGCCGCGAGCCGCTCAGCCCACTCGCGCGCGGCCTTCTCCAACTCGGCGTCCGGCACGACCCGGTTCACCAGCCCCAGCGCCAGCGCCTCGGCGGCCGGCACGTCGTCGGCGAAGAACATCAGCTCTTTGGCTTTGTGCACCCCGACCAGCCGGGTCAGCAGATGCGCACCGCCGCCGTCGGGCACCAACCCGCGCCGGGCGAAGATCTCGATGAACTTCGCCGACTCGGCCGCGATCACCAGATCGCAGGCCAGCGCCAGATGCGCGCCGATGCCGGCGGCGATGCCGTTCACCGCGCCGATCACCGGCTTCTCGCAGTCCAGCACCGCGGCGATGAGAGCCTGCGCGCCGTCGCGGATGGTCCGGGCGACGTCGCCGGGCCGCGGTGCGGCCGGCACGGCGCCCGGCTGCGGCCGCAGATCCGCACCGGTGCAGAAGCCGCGGCCGGTGGCGGTGAGGATCACGACGCGCGTCAGCGGATCGGCGGAAGCCTGGCGCAGCAAGGCGATCAGGCGGTCCCGCTGGTCGGCGGTGATCGCGTTCAGGGCTTCGGGGCGGTCGAGGGTGATCCAGCTGACGCCGCCGGACAGCGAGTGCCGGACGGTTTCCTCCAGCGAGGGCTCTGGTACCTCGGATACCTCGGACATGTGGTCTCCCATCGAACGAGTCGGCGCCGGACCGCGGTCGCGCGGCAGCACGACAGCGTTCCGGCGCCAGACCGGTCTATGTCTCTATCGGTGTCTCAGCGCACGATCAAGTGCGCCGAAGCGTCCAGCGCCACAGTCCCGCCGCCGCGTCCCAGCACCCGCAGCGGCGCAATGTCGAAGCTCTCCAGCACGTCGCCGAGGTCCAGCGCCATGCGCTGCACCCGCAGGATGGTGTCGGCCAGCGCCTCCAGGTCGGCGCCGGCGGTGGTGAGCAGCGGCAGGCAGTGCAGCTCGTCGAGCATGCGGTGCGCTTGGTGCGCGTCGAAGGGGGCGACGCGGATCGCCACATCGCCGAGGGTCTCGGCGTACGCGCCGCCGACACCGACCACCACGGCCGGGCCGAAGCGGTCGTCGCGCCGGATGCCGACCATCGTGTCCACGCCGCCGGTGATCTGCTGGCCGATCAGCACACCGTCCAGCGTCCCGTAGCCCTGGCGGCCGGCCGAATCCATCAGGTCCTTGAAGTTCTCCCGGACCTGCGAGGCCGAGGTGATGGTCGTGCGGGTCAGGCCGGCCGCCGAGGCCGACGGCAGCCCGGCCACGGACGCCTTCATCACCACCGGGTAGCCGATGGTGGCGGCGGCGCGCACGGCCCAGGCCGCGCTGGTGACCAGTTGCTCCCGAGGAGTGCGGATGCCGTAGGCGCGCAGGAGTTGGTGGGTCTGCGACTCCGACAGACCCTTGGCCGGGTCGGTGTCCCGCTTGCGGACCGTGCCCGGGGCGCCGCCGGAGGTCAGGATCTGGCGCGCCTTCACCCCGGCCATCGCGTTGTCCTCGACCAGCGACGGGATCCGGAAGCGGTAGTCGCAGTGGTCGTAGTAGGCCTTGGCCGCCGCGACCGCGTTGGTGAGCGTGCGGAACGTCGCGATCTCAGGCGAGCGCTGCAGGATCAGGCGATAGCCGGTCTCGGTGCCGCCGGAGGAGCACCAGACCACGCCGATCGGAGTGTCACTCTCGCGCGCGGCCTCGACCAGCGCGGCGGCCGTCCACTCGCCGGAGGATCCGGTCTCGGTGACCGCGTACAGCAGCATCCCGGCGCCGGGGCGCGCGGCGAGCTCGGTGATGTCCGGGGCGTGCCCGGCGTCCTCGACCTCCAGGCCGGCGCGGCGGGCGAGGTCGGCCAGGAGCGTGGCGGCGCCGCCGGAGTCGGCGGCGATCCGGACCGGACCGGGACGCTGCGCCGGACGCGGGAAGCGGGCCAGCGTGGCGGCGCAGTCCAGCAGTTGGTCGAAGCCTTCGACCCGGATCACCCCGGCCTGCCGCAGCACCGCGTCGATCACCCGGTCTGCGCCGGTGGCCAGCACGACCAGCGGACGTCCCGCCCCGGACGCGGCCTGCGCGGCCCGCATCAGCGCCCTGCCGTCCAGATCGGTGCCGATCGCGTCCACGCACGCGGCGATCGCGCCGACGCCGTCCGCCTGAGCGAACGCCTCGACCGTGTCCGCAAACGTCGGACCGTCCTCGCCGGGGCCGCAGTAAGTCCAGCCGGCCACCGGAACGCCCAGCTCATCGGCGGTCACCAGCGGGCATCCGGTGTGCGCGCCGGTGGTGATGAGCGCTATAGCAGGGGCAAGCGGGGCCGGATCGGGATCGAGCGGCCGAGCCGGAAGGTGCTGGCGCCGGTCCTCGGAAACAGGCCGACGCCGGGTCACCTTGATCTGCTCGGTAGTCATGACGCTGGTGGCAGGCATCGCACCGCCCTCTCAGGAGCCGACTGACAAGTAACCTGACGCTGCGTCAGTTTAGGACGGCGATGCGATTTAGCACAGAGGTAACAAGCAAGAGATCTTGTGTTCACCGAGATTTGTTCGTCATGAGCCGACCCGCTTTCGCAATGCCGAACGATCCACCTTCTGCCCGGCGGTCAACGGCAGGCTCGGGACGGCCCGCACTTCCTCCGGCAGCTTGTGCTTGGCCAGCCGGGACCCGGCGAACAGCCGCAGCTCCTCGACGGTCGGCGGCGCGTCGGGATCGCGCGGCACCACGAACGCCACCCCGACCTGCCCCATCACCGCGTCCGGGCGCGGGACCACGGCGACCTCGCGGACCCCGGCGTGCTCCTGGAGGACGGCCTCCACTTCCTGCGGATGCACGTTGTAGCCGCCACGGATGAACATGTCATCGCGCCGGCCGGCCAGGCGCAGGCAGCCGGTGTCGTCGAGGAGGCCGACATCGCCGGTGCGCAGCCAGCCGTCCGGCGTCAGCGCCGCGCGCGTGGCGGCCGGGTCGTGCCAGTACTCGGACATCACCGAGGCCGAGCGGATCCAGACCTCGCCGGTCTCCCCGTCCGAGAGTTCTTTGCCCTCCTCGTCGCGCATCGAGATCTCCGTGCCCTCACGCGGGCGGCCGACGGTGTTGAAGAGCTCTTCGTCGGGCGCGTCGAAGGCGGTCAACGTCCCGAGGCCGCCGGATTCGGTCGAGGAGTAACGGATCGAGTAGGCCGCGCCGAACGACTCGCGGGCCCGCCGGACCAGCTCCGCCGGGGACGGGCCGCCGCCGATGATCAGGGCTTTGATGGCGTCGGTGCGGTAGTCGCGCAGCCCGGGGACCCGGAGCAGCAGGGCCACCTGCGCGGCCACTCCTCCTATCACCGGCACGCCCTCGTCACAGATCAGGCCCAGCGCCTCCTGGGCCCGCCAGTGCGGCAGGATGTGCAGCCGGTTGCCGGCCAGCAGGTGCCCGGCGAGCTTGGTCATGAAGCCGACGTGGTTCAGGCCGGTGGCGACCAGCAGCGGCATCGGCGCGGACTGCGCGCGGTTGTCGATCTCGGATATCGCAGCGATCTGCTTGGCGCCGAAAAGTGCGCCCTTCGGCAGGCCCGAGGTCCCGGAGGTGAAGACGATGGTCTCGGAGCCGTTGTGAGAACGCGGACCGGGAAAGGTCCGCCGCCGTTCGCGACCCAGCATCGGCAGTCCGGCCGCGAACTCCCGGCGGTCCTCTGCCTGCCGGACCGGAATGATCTGCGCGTCAGGCAGCCGGCCGGTCAGCAGCTCCTCGGTCCCGATCACCACATCGGGCCGGATCCGGTCGAGCATCGCCTGCCGTTCGGAAGGCGAATAGTGCGCGCCGACCCCAGCGGTGACCGCACCGACTTTCGCCAGCGCGCAGTAGGCGACTACGTAGTCCAGGGAGGCGGGCAACAGCAACGCGGCCACCTGGCCCTGACCGACGCCCCGCACCGCGAGCCGCGCCGCCATGGCCTCGGAGGCCGCGTTGAGCTGCTGGAAGGACAAGGAGAGCGGACCGCGGGCGGCCACCAGCGCGGTGGCGGCGCCGTGCTCCCGGGCGGCTTTGCGGACGGCGAGGGCGAGGAACGTCATCGGAGCTCCCTGAGGGGATGGGTACCGATCTGACTCGGGGTCAGGGTTTCCCCTTCCTCCGGGAGCTAATCCGAAGGCGCGGCGTAGCGCTAGACCGCGACCGGCTTCTTCTGCGTGATCCCCATGAACACCAGCCCGATCATCGCCGCGCGCAGCTCGGCCAGCTTGATGCTCCAGGCCTCGAAGACCCGCTGGTGCGCGGAGATCGAGGCCAGCATCGCCACCAGCGCGCCGGCGGTCGCGGTCGGCGGCATCACGGCGTCGGCCTTGCCGGCGGACTGCAGCTCGGTGATCGCGTCGGCCAGGGAGATGGTGACGTTGTTCAGGATCTTCATGCGGATCTTGTGGAAGCGCTTGTCGCCCTCGGCGGTGGCCAGGTCCACCACGCGCAGGATCGCCTCGTGCTCGTTCCAGAACTCCAGGAACCCGTCGACCAGCGCCTCGGCGGCCTGCATGCCGGCCCGGCCGGACCAGGTGCGGCCGTCCGCGAGCTCCTTCAGGTGCGCGCCGTCCTTGGCCATGTCGTTGGCGATCTCGATGATCGCCGACTCGATGTCCGGGAAGTACTGGTAGAACGTGGCCGGGGAGGTGCCCGCCAGCCGGGCCACGTCGATCACCGTGATCGAGCGGTACGGCTGCCCGACGAGCATCTCGCCGAGGCACTCCAGCAGCCGGGCCCGGGTGGCCTGGCCGCGCTTGCCCGCGATCCGCCCGTCGACGGTGCGCACTTGCTGAGCTGTCATGTCGTCAGTTTATGCGGTCTGGGCCCCTTACCTCGTGCAGACCTGGGTGATCGTCCATGATCGGGATTAGTTATCATGCTCGTCACTTCCCGGCTGTCGTGATGCCGCGGCCCGCCGCCCCGGACTCGCGGTTGAAGCGCGGCGCCTCACCGCCGCCGTGCACCAGCAGTTCCGCGCCGGAAACCTGGCCGGCCTCGTCGGAGGCCAGGTAGAGACAGGCTCCGGCGATGTCCGCGGGCTCGGCCATCCGCCCCATCGGCAGCCCCTGGCCGACCAGCGCCGCAGCCTCCGGGCCGCCGTAGTAGGCGGTCAGCGACTCGGTGAGCACCGGTCCGGGCACCACACAGTTCACCCGCACCCGCGGCGCCCACTCCAGCGCCAGGCTCTTGGTGAGCGAGGCCAGCGCGGCCTTGGCGGCGCCGTAGACGGCCGTACCGGGGCTCGGCCGGGTGCCGGCCACCGAGCCGATGTTCACGATGGAGGCGCCGCCGTGCTCGGGCGTCAGCGGGTACATGCACTGCGCGGCGTGCAGGACACCCAGCACGTTGAGATCGAACGCGGCGCGGGCCGCGTCCTCGGGGTAGTCCAGCGCCCGGCCCGGCCGCGCGCCGCCGGCGTTGTTGACGAGCACGTCGACGCGCCCGAACTCGTCCGCGATCGCCGCGAAGGCGGCCCTGATGTCCGCCGGCGAGGCCAGATCGGCGGCGATGAAGCGACCGACGGCCTGCGCCGGCTCGGTGCGTGCGAGCGTCACCACGGTGGCTCCGGCGGCTTCGAAGCGCGCCGCGACCGCCCGTCCGATGCCCTTGGTCCCGCCGGTGACGACGGCGACCCTTCCGGTGAACGACGTCACACCCCCGTGTGTATCAGAGGCGGCTTTTACTCGGAAGCACCTCAGCATCACCCGTCCGGTCGATTGACCGTGACCGATGTGCGTTGTCGACTCTTGCACAGTCCGGAGGAGATGACGACGATGGGCGAATCCGCCGCAGTACCGCAGATCGACCCCGCCGGCGGCGGGGACGACGAACCCTTTTTAGGCCTGGCGTGGGCCGAGGCCATCGAGGCCACGGAGCTCTTGCGCTCCGCCCTGGCGGCCCTCGGGCTGGCCGGGGAGATCCCGCGCTTGCGGGGTGACGTGAACGTGTACGGACGGCCGATGGTGACCGTGGGCCGCATCAGCCCGACGGCCGCCCGACGGCTGGCCGCGGCCCTGAGCCGGGCCGCGCAGCACCAGCCCCGGATCTACGGCCAGGCGCAGCCGGCGGACGGTGAGACGGCAAGCTGCGGGCTGCCCGGGCCGAACGGCTCCGGGACCGCCGGCGAGCCGCACCGGAGCCTGCGGCCGCCGCGGACCGCGACGCCGCTGAACCTGCCGGTGGCGGTTCCGATGGCGACGGTGCTGCCGGCCGCGGTCCCGGCTCCGACGGGGGCACCGGTAGCCGCGGTACCGGGGGCCTCGCCCGCGGACTCCATGCGGCTGCCCGCCTGATTCCCGCTCCGCTCGACAACGATGACGGCCGGGTCGGCGGGATGACTCGGCCGCCATCGTGCGTCGAAAGTAGCGCTTTCCAGGGATCTTGACCATGGTTTGCGTTGAAGACTGAATACATACGCAAGCTGCGGTTACGCGTTGCGGTTTGTCAGTAGCCGAATGCCGACAACGGACACGCGGAAGCGGCTGGAGCCCGACACGGCTCCAGCCGCGATCCCGGCTGACCCGGGGGGATCGTCAGCCGGGTTGTGGGTGCCGATCCCGCGGCCACCCACGCCTTGACTGCGACACGCAGATTACGAGTCAGGGCTCGAACCCGGCCAGCGTTTCGCCCCAGCGGCGAAAGGCTGCGACCCCTCCGGCGCCTCAGCGGGGACGCCAGCCGCCGCCTTTGGCCCGCGCCGCGAACAGCTCCGCCTGCTGCTCCGCGCTGAGGTTGCCGAGCTGCACCAGATGCGGAGCCAGGCCCAGCGCCTGTCCCTTGGCCATCTCGCGTGCGGCCCAGACCGCGCGCACCGTGCCCTCGACCGCGGAGGGTTCGGATTCGGCGACGGTCCGCGCGGCCTGCTCCGCCGCCGCCAGCAGCGCCGCGTTGTCCGGCACCACTTCGCTGACGAAACCGATCTCGTAGGCGCGCCGCGCGGTCATGCGCTCGGCCGTGCCCGTCAACGCCAGGCGCGCCAGCTCGCCGTGCGGCATGCGCTGCGCGAGGTGCACGGCCTCGTACGCCATCACCATGCCGTAGGTGACGTGCGGGTCGAAGAACGTGGCGTGCTCGGCGGCGATCAAGAACTCGCACTCGCCGAGCAGGTAGAACGCCCCGCCGCAGGCCATCCCGTTGACCGCCGCGATGACCGGCTTCCACAGGTCGGCGGTCTTCGGTCCCAGCGCCACGCCGGGGTCGTCGACCATGAACGGCGACGACGGCTGCGGCACCACCGCGTCCCGGTCGATCCCGGTGCAGAAGGCCTTGTCGCCGCTGCCGGTCAGCACCACGCAGCGCACCGAGTCGCGGTGCCGCAAGGTTTTCCACAGCCTGTGGATTTCGTCGGCCATCGCCAGATCGAAGGCGTTGTGGCGCTCCGGGCGGTTCAGCGTCACCCACGCGACGCCGTCCCGCTCCTCGTACAGGAGGGTACTGAACTCCAAGTCACTCATCCGGCGTCCAGGCCGCCACGAAAAGCCCTTCGATCTCCTGGAACACGGCACGCACCGGCTGCCCGATCTCGACCGTCGCCGGATCCACCGAGTTGATCGCGGCGCCCTCGGACGCCACGAGGTTCCCGACCAACCGCAGCCGCCGGTCCTCCTCCAGTTCCACGACGACCACCGGATACGGCGCCAGCGCCGCGTAGTCCGGCAGCAACGGCGGACGCGGCACCGCGAAGGACCAGACGTGCCCGCGGCCGGACATCAGCTTCCACTCGAATTCAGTGCCCTGACATCTCGGGCACATCGGCCGCGGCGGGAACAGCACCTCGCCGCAGTTCGCGCACGTCTGCATGCGCAGTTCGCCCTTCGCGGCGTACTCGAAGTACGGCGCGCCGTCGTCGTCGACGAGCGGTTTGAGCATCGTGGGTGACCCTCCGTTCGGTGCAGTGTGGTCAGCCCCGGCGCAGCAGGACAGCCGACGTCGGTACAGCTTCGCCCGCGGTGACCAGGCATGTCGAGGCCCCGGCGACCTGGTTCGTGGAGGTGCCGCGCAGTTGCCGCACGCCCTCGTTGATCAGGTTGAAGCCGTGGACGTAGGCCTCGGACAGGCCGCCGCCGGAGGTGTTGATCGGCAGCCGCCCGGACAGTTCAAGTCCGCCGTCGTCGGCGAAGGCCCCGCCCTCGCCCTTGCCGCAGAAGCCGTAGCCTTCCAGGGACAAGGGGATCAGCGGCGTGAAGGCGTCGTAGATCTGCGCCACGTCCACGTCGGCGGGGCCGAAGTCGGCGTGTTTCCACAGCTGCTTCGCCGCCGTCCACGACGGCCCGGCCAGCGGGTCGTCGTTCCAGTAGTTGACCATACCGTGGTGCTGGGCTGGCAGGCCCTGGCCGAAGGCGTGGACGTAGACCGGCTCGCCGCGGCAGTCCCGGGCCCGCTCGGCCGAGACCATGACGACGGCCAGGGCGCCGTCGGTCTCCAGGCAGTTGTCGAACAGGCACAACGGATCGGAGATCATGCGGGCGCTGAGATAGTCATCCATGGTCAGCGGCCGCTCGTACATGATCGCCGCCGGATTGGCGTTGGCCCGGTTGCGGCAGGCGACGGCCACCGCGCCCAACTGCTCGCGGGTCATGCCGTACTCATGCATGTAGCGGCGGGCCAGGACGGCGATCTCGTCGACCGGCCGCAGCAGCCCGAAGGGCCGGGTCCACTGCGCCGGCGTGGCGAGCTGGTTCACGGTGTCGGTCCACGGCCGCGGCCCGCTGCCGCGCTTGCGGGAGCGCCACGCGACGCCCACGCTCGCCTGGCCGGTGGCGATCGCCATCGCCAGGTGGCCGACGGTGGCGCACGATCCGCCGCCGCCGAAGCCCACCCGGGAGAAGAAGGTGACGTCTCCGGCGCCGACCGCCTTGGCGATCTCGACCTCGTCGGTGGCCTCCATCGTGTACGCGGCGAACGCGTCCACCTCGTGGGCGGCGATGCCGGCGTCGTCCAGCGCCATGGCTATGGCCCGGCAGGCGAGCGCTTTCTCTGACGGCTCAAGGTGTTTGGCGAACTCGGTCTGGCCGATGCCGACGATGGCGGCCCGGTCCTTCAAAGACGTCGGATTCATGCACCTTCCCATCTGACGCTGCGTCAGATATCTGCCTATCATGGGCCCCGGCACGGTGCCAGAGCCAAGTTCCTTGTGCGTACCTCTGCGTTCCTCTGTGCGAAAGGCCGCTGAAGATGACGGTGCAGCTCGGCACGACGACGATCCCGGAGCTGGTGGCGCGGGCCGCCGCCGACCACGGCGAGCGGGAGGCGGTGGTCGACGGGGAGCAGCGCCTCACGTTCGCCGACCTCGCGGCCCGCGTGAAGCAGGCGGGCCGGGCGATGATCGCCTGGGGCGTGGCGCCCGGCGACCGCGTGGCGATCTGGGCCCCGAACTCGGCGGAGTGGATCGTGACGGCGCTCGGCGCGGTGTCGGTCGGCGCGATCCTGGTGCCGCTGAACACCCGGCTGAAGGCGGCCGAGGTCGGTCACATCCTGGAGAAGTCGCGGACGAAGCTGGTCGCGGTGTCCGGGGAGTTCCTGGGCGTGGACTATGTGGGACAGCTGGCCTCGATCCGGGACGGGCTGCCGGACCTGGAGGTCATGACGGCGTTCACCGACGGCGGGCTGCCGCCGGTGGTGTCGCGACGGCAGTTCCGGGCGCCGGGGATGAAGGTGCCGGCGGCGCTGTTCGACGAGGCGGCGGCGGCGCTGACCCCTGAATCGCCCGGCGACCTGTTCTTCACCTCCGGGACCACCGGCACCCCGAAGGGGGTGCAGACCACGCACGGACAGACGACGCGCGCCTTCCATCAGTGGTCGGAGATCGTCGGGCTGCGGGCCGGGGACCGCTACCTGATCGCGAACCCGTTCTCGCACACGTTCGGCTACAAAGCCGGGATCGTGGCCTGCCTGACGCGCGGGGCGACGATGGTCCCGCTGGCCTCGTTCGACGCCGAGGCGCTGTTCGCGACGATCGAGCGCGAGCAGATCACGGTGTTCCCGGCGGCCCCGGCGGTATACCAGATGCTGCTAGCGCACCCGGACCTGGCGAAGCACGATCCCAGTTCCCTGCGAGCGGCGGCGACCGGCGCGGCGGTGATCCCGGTGGAGCTGATCGAGCGGATGCGGGACACGCTGGGCCTGTCGACGGTGATCACCGCCTACGGCCTGACCGAGGCGACCGGCGTGGTGACCATGTCCCGCGACGGCGACGACCCGGAGGTCGTCGCCCGCACCTCGGGCCGCGCCATCGACGGGGTCGAGGTGCGGACCGCCGAGGACACCGGCGAGATCCTGGTGCGCGGCTACAACGTGATGCACGGCTACTTCGAGGACGAGGCAGCCACCGCCGAGACGATCGACGCCGACGGCTGGCTGCACACCGGGGACGTCGGGGAACTGGACGCGGCGGGGAACCTGCGGATCACCGACCGGATCAAGGACATGTTCATCTGCGGCGGCTTCAACGCCTACCCGGCGGAGATCGAGCAGGTGCTGCTGACGTTCCCGGGCGTCCAGGAGGCGGCCGTGGTCGGCGTGCCGGACGCGCGGCTCGGCGAGGTGGGAAAGGCATTCGTGATCGCGGTGCCGGGGCAGCGGATCGAGCCGGACGCGCTGATCGCGCACGCCGAGGAACGCCTCGCCAACTACAAGGTGCCGCGGCACGTCGAGGTGGTCGAGGCGTTCCCGCGCAGCTCGCTGGGGAAGGTGCTCAAGCGCGAGCTGCGGTGATATGGAGGGTCACTGGCCGGTCGTGTCGTCGTACCTGGGCACGCAGGTCGTCTGCCGACCGACCTTCAGCCCGAATTGGGTCCCCATCTGCCGGCCGTGGGACTGGAACTGCATCACCGTCATGAAGTCCCCGGCCGGGATGGCGGCCTTGTCGATCACGAAGTCGTAGCCGTGGGCCGGATTGATCTTGAGGACCTTCCCACCGACCGTTCCGGCGTCGACCACCCCGGGGTCCGGAGTGCACTCGATCCCCCGGGTCATGTCCCACCCCTGCGGGACCTGCTGGACCAGGATGACCGCGGGCACTCCGGCCTTCTCCAGCACGGACTGGATGACGGCCGGGTCGATGATCTGGGTGATGGTCAGATGGACCGTGCCGTCCGCCTTCTCCTCCATGGAGAACCCGGCCTCTTGAACGTTCAGGGTCTGGACAGTGCCGGGCTTGGTGGCGGCCGTTTCGGTGCCGGGGGTGGTCACAGTCCTTTCGGCGCCGGGAGTGACAGCCTTCTGCGGCGGCGCGTTCAGCACGGGCCCGGTCCCCGTCCCCGCCGACGGAGCCAGCACCCCGACCGCCGCGACGAGCGCCGCCGCGCTCGTCCCGATGCCGGCGGCCAGGGCGCGGTGCCGGTTGCGGGTGCGGCGGCCGAGGGCCGCCACGTCGGCCGCGCTGGTGGCCAGGGTCGCGCCGGCCACGGAGCGTCGCAGTCCGGCGAACACCTCCTCGTCGTCGATCGCGTCGTCGGAGCCCTCTGGGTTCGCTCGCGTGTTGATCACTTCACTTCCTCCCGCTCGGTCTGATCTTCGAGCTCCGTCCGCAGCGTCTTCATCGCGCGGTGGAGGTGGGCCTGGACGGTTCCGGGGGCGATGCCGAGCGCGGCGGCCGTGCCCCGGGTGTCCAGATCGAGGAAGACCCGCAGCACCACCACTTCGCGCTGCCGGAGCGGCAGATTGCGCAGGGCGGCGCGCAGGACGGGCTCAACGGCGGTCGCATCGCCGTCGGGGCCCGTGTTCGCGGTCGCGCCCGCGCGCGCTCCGGCGCCCGGCGCGTCGGGGTACGCGACCGCGTCCCACGACACCTCGCGGCGGCGTCTTCGCCACCAGGAGACGTGGGTGTTCAGCGCGGTACGCACCACCCACGCCGCCGGCGCCGGGTGCTTACGCACCTTGCGCCAGTGCCCCCACGCCCGGGCGAAGGCCTCGGCCGTCAGCTCCTCGGCGAGGTGCCGGTCGCCGACGCTGACCAGAACCGCCCGAAAGCAGGGGTCCCGGTGGCCTTCGTAGAAGGCTGCGAAATCCTCGGATCCTCTGTCCACGGTCCTTTCACGCTTTCGAGTGATGATGCGTTTACCGCGGTCCACGGCCGAGTACGAATACTCTTAATCCATGGCACAACGGGCAAAAACTGGAATGATCCTGATCTGATGAGCCACACACAGTCTCCGCGCCGCCGGCTCGGCGCCCTCGCCACCCTCGCGGCCCTGGCCGCCCTGGCGCTGTCCATCGGATTCTGTGGCGCGCCGATGGCCGCCGCGGACGAGATCGTGGACGACCCGCCGGTCCTGGCCACGGCCGCCGTCCTGGACGGCAAACCGGTCGACGGCATCCCGGCCGGCCCGATGGTCGCCGGCGGCTACCACGTGCACTCGCACCTGACGCTGTACATCAACGGCATGGAGCAGTGGGTCCCGGCCGGCGTGGGCGTGACCCGCCCGGTCGTGCTGGACCCCACGCGCCCGGACCCGTCGATCACGGAGGCACACAGCTTCTACTGGCTGCACACGCACGACGAGTCCGGAGTCATCCACGAAGAGGCGCCGACGCCGCACGACTTCACCCTCGGCCAGTTCTTCGACCTGTGGGGCCAGCCCCTGGACCGGCACGAGGTCGGGCCGGCCCAGGGTGACGTGACGGTGTGGGTGGACGGCAAGAGCTACGACGGCGACCCACGCGCCGTGGCCCTGAAGGACCACACGACAGTGCAGCTGAACGTGGGACGGGACGTGCCGTTCGTGCCCTACGACTTCCCGACCAGGTACAACTGAGGCCGGCGGGCCCGGAATGACGGGCCCGCCGAAACACCTACGCCAGCGGCAGCATCGTCCGCAGCAGCCCCCGCGAGTCCGCCTCGCGCGCCGCCTGGATGCGCTCGGCCGGCACCTCGCCGTACAGGGTCGAGCGCTGGCGCGTCGGACGGCCGAGCGGGGCGCAGATCTCCTCCAGCTCCGCGATGCCCTTCGCCGAGCCGTACTCGGACCCGGCCATGCGGGAGATCGTCTCCTCCATGAGCGTGCCGCCCATGTCGTTGACGCCGCCGGCGAGCATGAGCCGGGCGTTGTCGGTGCCGAGCTTGACCCACGAAGTCTGGATGTTCTTGATGCGGCCGTGCAGCATGACGCGCGCCATCGCGTGCACCGCGCGGTTGTCGCGCATCGTCGGTCCCGGGCGGGCGATGCCGGCCAGGTACACCGGTGCGTTGGAGTGGATGAACGGCAGCGGTACGAACTCCGTGAAGCCGCCGGTCTCGTCCTGGATCCGGGCCAGCACCCGCAGGTGCGCGACCCAGTGCGCGGGGTTGTCGACGTGCCCGTACATCATCGTCGAGGTGGTGGGGATCCCGACCTGGTGCGCGGTGGTGATCACCTCGATCCACTGCGCGGCCGGCAGCTTGCCCTTGGTCAGCACCCAGCGCACGTCGTCGTCGAGGATCTCGGCGGCGGTCCCCGGCAGCGAGTCGACGCCCGCCTCCTTGGCCGCGGTGAGGAACTCGCGAATCGACATGCCGGTCCGGGAGACGCCGTTGATGATCTCCATCGGCGAGTACGAGTGCAGGTGCAGCCCCGGGACCCGCTTCTTGATCTCGGCGGCCAGGTCGAAGTACGCGGTGCCGGGCAGGTCCGGGTGGATGCCGCCCTGCATGCAGATCTCCGTCGCCCCGACCTGCCACGCGGCCTCGGCGCGGTCGCCGACCTCTGACACGGAAAGGGTGTACGCGTCCGCGTCCGTACGCCGCTGCGCGAAGGCACAGAACCGGCAGCCGGTGTAACAGACGTTCGTGAAGTTGATGTTCCGGTTGACGACGTACGTCACCTCGTCCCCGACCGCGTCCCGCCGCAGCCCGTCGGCCAACGCGGCCAACGCCTCCAGCGCGGGACCGTCGGCGTGGATCAGCGCGAGCGCGTCGGTGTCCGACAGGTTCCCCGGGTCACGCTCGGCAGCCGCCAGCGCGGTCTTCAGCGCCGCGTCGATGCGCTCCGGAGCGCTGTGGTCGACAGAGGTCCGGGAGGCGTGCTCGCGGAGCTCGTCCCAGTCCCCGTAGACGTCGGAGAAGTCGGAGCGCCGGTCCTCGCTGCGGCCGTCGGTGTCGATGGTGGTGTGCAGGTCGGTGCGGCCGCTGGAGGTGTCCCAGCCGCCGTCGGGCTCCTGCCACCGGATCCCGGTGGGGATCCGCCCCTCCACGGCCATCCCGGTCTCCGGATCGGCCAGCGCCTTCACATGCGGCATGATCCGCGGGTCCAGCCACGGCTCCCCGTGCAGCACGTACTCGGGGTAGATCGTCAGGCGTTCCTTCAGCGTGAAGCCCGCGGCGGAGGACTGCTCGGCCAGTTCGTCGATGGCCGGCCAAGGCCGCTCCGGATTGACGTGGTCCGCGGTCAGCGGCGAGACCCCGCCCCAGTCGTCGATACCGGCCCGCAGCATCAGCGCGTACTGCGCGTCCACCAGGTTCGGCGGCGCCTGGATCCGGACCGAGGGCCCGAGCACGACGCGCGCCGTGGCAATCGTCGCCGCGAGCTCTTCCAGATCCGCGTCGGGGGTGTTCATCATCGCCGTGGCCGGCTTGGCCCGGAAGTTCTGGATGATGATCTCCTGGATCCCGCGATACGTCCGCGCCACCTTCCGCATCGCGAAGATCGAATCAGCGCGCTCCTCCAGCGTCTCGCCGATCCCGATGAGAATCCCGGTGGTGAAGGGAACCGAAGAGCGGCCCGCGTCCTCCAATACCCGGAGCCGCACCGCGGGTTCCTTGTCCGGGGACCCGTAGTGCGGCCCGCCAGGCTCCGACCACAGCCGCGTGGCCGTGGTCTCCAGCATCATCCCCATCGACGGCGCCACCGGCTTGAGCCGCTGGAAGTCGGACCAGGACAGCACGCCCGGGTTCAAGTGGGGGAGCAGGCCGGTCTCCTCCAGCACCCGGATCGACATGGCGCGCACATAGTCCAGCGTCGAGTCGTAGCCGTGCGCGTCCAGCCATTCCTTCGCCTGCGGCCACCGGTCCTCCGGCCGGTCCCCCAGCGTGAACAGCGCTTCCTTGCAGCCCAGCGCCGCACCCTTCGCGGCGATGTCGAGCACCTCGTCGGGCGAGAGGTACAGCGAGTCCAGGCGGCCGGGAACCGTGACAAAAGTGCAGTAATGGCATCGGTCCCGGCACAGCCGGGTCAGGGGGATGAACACCTTGCGCGAATAGGTGACCACGCCGGGCCTGCCGGCCGCTTCCAAGCCCTGATCTCGCAGGCGGGAGGCGACGGCGCACAGCGCGTCCAGGTCGGTGCCGCGAGCGGCGAGCAGGACCGCCGCCTCCTCGACGCTGAGCGCGACTCCCTCACCCGCCCGGTGCAGGGCACGGCGCATCGCATTGGCAGTCGGCTGCATCGTCATTCCAGTTCCTACGCGGCAATGAACCGGATCTATTCCCGTTCGACATAGCGAGCGTAGTCGTCGAGCACCGGCAAGATCCGGTCCGCGGGCGCCGATGGGACGTTGAACACAATCTCCTCGATGCCCAGGGCCTGGTAGTGCTCCATCTTGCCCGGGGTCGGCTCGGTCCCGAAAGGCACGACCCGCACCGTGTCCGGGTCCCGTCCGGCTTCCTCCGCCGCCGCCCGCAGCACCGGCATCGCCTGCGTCAGCCCGCGTCCGCCGATCGGCATCCAGCCGTCGGCGTAGTCGATCACCGCGCTGAACAGCTTCGGTCCGGCCGCCCCGCCGATCAGGACCGGGACGGACCCGGCCGCCGGCTTCGGCCAGGACCACGAGGGGTCGAAGCTGACGTGCTCACCGTGGTACGAAGCGACCTCCTTGCCCCAGAGCTCCTTCATCGCCAGCACGGTCTCCCGCACCTGCTCCCGCCGGGTCCCGAAGTCGACGCCGTGGTCGGCCATCTCCTCCTTGTTCCAGCCGAAGCCCACACCGAGGTCCAGGTTGCCGCCGGTGACCAGGTCCAGGGTCGCGACGGTCTTGGCCAGCAGCAGCGGATCGTGCTGGGCGGCCAGGCAGATGCCGGTGCCCACGCGCAGGCCGGGCGCGGCGGCCGCGACAGTGGCGAGCGCGACGAAGGGATCGAGCGTCCGCGAGTAGTAGTCCGGCAGCGGCTCCCCGAGCGGCGCCGGGGTGGCCCGGCTGACCGGGATGTGAGTGTGCTCGGGCGCGTAGTACGACTGGAAGCCGCGCTCGGCGAGCGCGCGCCCGAGCTCGGCCGGACCGATGGTCTGGTCGGTCAGGAAGACCGTGACGCCGATGCGCAAGACAGCTCCTTCTGCAGAGGTGGTTCTCGGGGGGTGGGTTTCGGGTCGGTGGCTGTTCACATGCTTACTTGCCCAACGCCGCGGCGGCACTGCGGAACCGTGTGGTCCGGTGCACCGGATCCTTGTCTATCTTGGGGATCACGTGCCGGCCGATCAGCTCGATCGTCTCCAGCGTGTCGGCGAGCGAGAGCTGGATCGGCAGGCCGAACACCAGCTGGTCGATCCCCGTGGCCTCGTAGCGCTTGATCTGCGCCAGCACCTCGTCGGGGTCGCCGCAGATCAGGTACCCGTTGTGCGAGCGCCAGACGACCTCCTCCAGCGTCGGCTCGGGCAGCACCGCCGGCCAGGCCGGGATCCAGTCGGGCCGCGGGAAGGTGTCGTGGTAGCGGAACACCAGCGACTGCAGGCGTCCCAGCCCCATCGTCGTGGCCGCGCGCCGGGCCCGGTCGCCGTCGGCCAGGCACACCGCCGAGGACGTCACCATGACGTTGTCGTTGACGTACGCGCCGATCGGCTCGGCCGACAGGACCGCCTTCTTGTACGCCGCGACCGCGCTCTCGGCGTCGGCCGCGGAGCCCACCGAGAAGCCCAGCACGCCGAGCCCCATCCGCGCGGCCATCTCGTACGACGGCGGGTTCCCGGCCGCGTACCACATCGCCGGATGCGGCTTCTTCCACGGCTTGGGCAGCACGTTCCGCTCCGGCATCGAGAACCACTTGCCGTCGTGCGAATACGAGTCCTGTATCCACATCTTCGGGATCTCGCGCACCACCTCGGCCCAGATCTCCTTGGTGACCGTGGTGTCCGGCAAGCCCAGGCCCAGGATCTCGCGCGAGCCGGCGCCGCGTCCGGTGCCGAACTCGAACCGGCCGCCGGACAGGTGGTCCAGCGTCGCCACCTTCTCCGCGACCTTCACCGGGTGGTTGGCTTGCGGCAACGGATTGAAGATGCCTGAGCCGAGGTGGATCCGCTCGGTCGCGGCGGCCAGGTAGCCCAGGAAGACGTCGTTGCTCGCCAGGTGTGAGTACTCGTCAAGGAAGTGGTGCTCGGAGGCCCACACGTACTTGAAGCCCGCCTTGTCCGCGGCTTTGGCGATCGCGATGTCGTTCATCAGCGAGGTGTGCTCGAAGTCGGGGTCGGCGGCCAGCTGCGCGAGCGGCACGTGGCCCTGGATGAAGATGCCGAACTCCATGGCGCCTCCTGGTCGGTCGTCTAGCCGAATCAGTCGTCTAGCCGAAATGGATGCCGGCCAGCGCTCCGCCGTCGAGGACGAAGTCGGCGCCGGTGCAGTAGGACGAGTCGTCGGAGGTGAGGAACAGCGCGGCCTTGGCGATCTCGTTCGCGGTCCCGACGCGCTTGAGCGGGATGCCGGAGTAGCCGGCGTTCGGGTCGGAGTCCTCCGGCATCAGCTCGGTGACCATCGGGGTGTGCACGCCGCCGGGGCAGATGCAGTTCACCCGGACCGTCGGCGCGGCCTCCAGGGCCGCCACGCGCGTCAGGCCCCTGACGGCGAACTTGGTCGAGACGTAGGAGCCCAGGTACGCCATGCCCGCCAGCCCGTCGATGCTCGCGGTGTTCACCACGGTGCCGCCGCCGGCCGCGCGGATCCGGGGCAGGCACACGTGCAGCCCCAGGAAGACGCCGACCTGGTTCACCGTCACGACCTGCATGTACTCCTCGACGCTGGTCTTCTCGATCTTGTTGAAGCGCAGGATGCCGGCGTTGTTGATCAGACCGTCGAGCTTGCCGAACTCGGCCTCGGCGTAGTCCGCGGCGGCGGTCCACTGCGCCTCGTCGGTGACGTCGAGCCGCACGAAGCGCGCCGCGTCGCCGATCTCCTTGGCCACCTGGTCGCCCAGGTCCTCCAGCACATCTGCGATCACCACCCGCGCACCCTCGGAGGCGAACAGCCGCGCCTCCTCGGCGCCCTGGCCCCGCGCCGCGCCGGTGATCAACACCACCCGCCCGTCCAATTTGCCCATCTGCCGACCGTCCCCTGTCCTCGGATCGCGCTTGACATCTGACTAGGTGTCAGATTGATTCCTTCCAGGCGAAAAGTGAAGGGGAGGCGGCCCATGAAGTTCTGGCTCTCACCGGCGTTCTGCGACACCGCGCACCTCACCGGCCTGGCACGGGCCGCCGAGGAGTACGGGTTCGAAGGGATCGCCATCCCGGACCACCTGTTCCATCCGGTCGAGTTGTCCTCCCCCTACCCGTATACGCCGGACGGATCCCGGTATTGGTCGAAGGACACTCATTGGCCTGAGCCGTGGGTGGCGATCGCGGCGATGGCCGCGGTGACGACGCGGCTGCGGTTCACGACCAACATCTACGTGGCCCCGGCCCGCGACCTGCTGACCGTCGCGAACCAACTGGCCACGGCCGCGTACCTCTCGCAGGGCTCCGCCGACGGCCACCACCGCGTCGCGCTGGGCGTCGGGCCGGGCTGGAGCAAGGACGAGTTCACCGCGACCGGCCAGGCCTTCGCCAGGCGCGGAGCCCGGCTGGACGAGATGCTCGTCGCGCTGCGCCGGCTGTGGACCGGCGACGTGGTCGAGGTGGCGGGGCCGAACTACACGCTCCCGCCGTGCTCGATCACCCCGACGCCGAACGACCCGATCCCGGTCTACATCGGCGGCGTCTCCGACATCGCGATCCGGCGCGCGGCGCGGAACGACGGCTGGATCGGGATCTACCACACGGTCGACGAGACGCGGGCGATCATGGACCGGATCCGGGCGGCCCGCGAGGAGGCCGGGACGCTCGACCGGCCGTTCCGCGCCATGCTCGCGGTCCTGGCCGAGCCCACGCCGGAGCTGTGCGAGCAGGTGGAGGAGTGGGGCGTCACGGACCTGCTGGGTGCTCCGTGGATGAAGAACATCAAGGCGATGACGGCGCCGGGGCCCTCGCTGGACGAGATGGTAGAGGCGGTGGCGGAGTTCGCCGGGCGCTATGTGAAGTAGCGCGTATAGGTCTTGCCGCGTATACGTCTGTGCCGCGTATAGGTCGGCAGTCGCGTATCTGTCTGTAGCCCCGGCAAACGCCGCGGGCGCCAGAAGCCTCAGCCTCTGGCGCCCGCGGCGTCCTCACGTGCTCGTCACGTGCCCGTCAATCAGTACACGCAGGGAATGCCGTTCTGCGAGGTGACCGCGCCACCGGAGCTCAGACCGGAGGAGTCCGCGGAGTTGTCGCTGGCCACGCTGGTCGGGGCGCCCGAGGGCTGGTTCGACGGCTGGCTCGACGGCGCCGAGGTCGTGGTCGCCGGCGGCGCCTTGTAGTCGTAGCCGACGGTGACCGTGATCGTGCCCTTGGCCAGGGAGTCGCTGGCGATCGGCGCGGTCTTGGTGCCGAGCTTGGTCTGGATCTGCTTGGCCAGGGCCTCCTCGCCGGCGCCGTAGCGGATGATCGTGTGCTGCACGCCGTTGCCGCCGTTGCCGGTCTTGCTGGTCGGGATGCCGGCGTCGAACAGCTGCCCGGAGACCTTCAGCGCCAGGCCGGTGGTCTGGGTGCCGTTCAGCACGGTGATGGTCGCCGGGGGCGTCGCCGTCGTGGAGGGCGCCGCCGGGGGCGGGGTCGAGCTGGAGGCCGTGGTCGGCGGCGGGGCCACCGCGGCGTCGTTGCCGAACGTCGCGGCCATGGTGCTCTTGATCGCGGCCGGGTCGACGGTCAGCGCGCTCTCGCCGGCGATCGTCACGGTGCCGGTGGTCGGCAGCGTGATGAACTCGGTGTTGCCGCCGGTCAGGTTCGAGGCCTGGGACGCGAAGTCCAGCACGCTCCAGCCGTTGTCGATGACGATGTCGTTCTTCACGACGTTGAACAGGCCCTGCATGGCCCCGACGTCGCCGAGCACGCCCTTCTTCTTCAACGCCTGCGTCACCGAGGACAGGAACGCCTGCTGGCGGTGCGTGCGGTCCAGGTCGCCGTTGGGCAGGTGGAAGCGCTGGCGCACGAACTGCAGGGCGGTGGCCGCGTTGATGGTGGACACGCCGGCCGGCAGGTTGAGGCCGGTGCCCGCGCCGTCCTGGATCGGGTCGTAGGCCGGAGCCTTCAGGCAGACCTGGATGGTGCCGATCGCGTTCACGATGTCGTAGAAGCCGACCAGGTTGACCTCGGCGAGGTGGTCGACGTGCTGGCCGGTGAGCTTCTGCACGGCCCGGATCGTGGCCTCGCGGCCCACCTCGCGGCTCTCGGCCTCCTCGGTGGCCTTGTCCACCTTCTTGCCGGAGGCGTTGATCTTCTGGTCGGCGAAGGCCTTGGCGTCGCCGTAGGCCTCCTTGATCTTGCCCATGCCCATGTCCGGCACCTGGACCGTGCCCACGCCGGGGATGTCCGCGCTGCCGCCGGGGCGCTCGACGTCGCTGTCGCGCGGGATCGAGTACGCGGTGACCTTGCCGCCGTTGGCCGGGATGTGCATGAGGATCAGCACGTTGGTGTTGTAGCCGCCGATCGAGGAGGAACCGGCGTGCAGCTCGTCCTCGACCAGGGAGGTCGGCAGGTTGTTGCCGTTCATGTCCTTGCGCGAGTCCAGGCCGATCAGCAGCAGGTTGACGTCGGCGCCGAGGTGCGGGGCGACGTAACCGTCCTGGCCGGGCTTGATCTGGTTGATCGAGTCCGAGGTGTGCAGGCCGTCGGTGAGCTGCTTGTTCTCGAACCAGACGAAGCCGGTCGCCAGCACGACCACCGCGCTCATCGTGGCGGCGGTGATCCGGCCGGCGAGCACGCCGCGCTTGCGGGGAGGCTTGGCGGGACCCGTCGCGCCGCGGCCGCCTCCGCGCCGGCCGCCGCCTCCGCCCCGGCCGGACTCGATGTAGTCCTCGTCGTAGTCGTCCGGACCGTGGAAATCGTCACGGCCCTGCTGGGCCATGACATTGGTCTGCTCCGCGGCGTACCAGTCGCCGGGGGCGCCGTGGTGCGTCGGGTCATCGGGGCGTGCGGGCGGCGGCTGCTGCGGCAACCAGGCCCGGTTGTCGCGCTGCGGCGGGGCTTCGGGGCGGCGCTGCGGCGGGGGCTCCGGGCGGCGCTGGGCCGCGCGCCAGGGTTGCTCGGGCTCTTCACGGCGACCGCCGCCCCGGCCGTAGTCGGGGTCGTTTCCGTAGCCGGGGTCGTTTCCGTAACCGGGGTTGCCGCCGCGGCCGTAGCCGCCATCGTTACCACGCCCGCCATAACCGTCACCGCCGCCGGCGCCACGTCGGCCGCCGCCGCCCCCGCGACGGTCACCGCCGCCGCGGTAGTCCCCGCCTTCGTCCGGATACCACTCAGACACGACGCGTGCCTCCCCCGCTCTGCCGTCCGCGCACCACCGCGGCGGCTATGACCAAACCCATGACGACGAGCGCGGCGAGGATCACCGGGAAGACGTTCGTCGTCGCGTGGACCAGACCGACCGCCTTCGCCTTGGTGTCCGGGTAGGGCGGGTTGTGCCAGGCCAGCTCGGCGACCGCGGCGACCAGCCAGGCCACCGGCGGCAGCGCGCAGACCACCCACCAGCGGCCGTTCACGGTGGCCGAGGCGACGGCCACACCGGCCGAGACGACGGTGAGCACCAAGAACACCGGGCCGTGGTAGCCGCCGATGAACTTGCCGAGTATCGCGGCCAGCATCGGCCCGCCGAGCACCGCCGCGGCCGGCAGCCAGTTCGGTGCCCCCGCCAGCAGCCTGTCGCCCGGGCCGGGCCCCGGCCGCGGGGCGGAACGGCGACCGGCGGCGGGACCACCGCGGCCGGACGGACCCGAGGCGCGACCGCGCACCGGAGCCGGCGGCGGCACGGGCCGCCCCGACCGAGGCGGCATCGAAGACCCGCGCTCCGGACGGCCACCGCCGCCGGGGCCCGGACGCCGCGCCGGCGACGTGCGAGCTGTTGAGGACATGTCGGCGATCCTCACTCAGCCGTTCAACCGACCCATCCCGCTTTCGTCACAACCCTGCTACAACGCGGGAAGGCCCGTCACCGCATGTAATCGCCGGCGTTGACGGCAAGCGATTGACCGGTCACCCCGCCGGCATATGGCGACACCATGTACACGGCCGCGTTCGCCACGTCGCCGTCACTGGCCATTTCCGGCAACGCCATGCGATCGGTCAGTGACGCGACGATCTGTTCCTCGGCGATTTTTTGTGACGCGGCGGTCCACGCGACGTACCCCTGGACCATCGGCCCCCACATCCACGACGGCACCACCGCGTTGACCCTGATGCGCCGCGGCCCGAGTTCCTTGGCCATGCCGTAGGTGGCGGACAGCAGAGCCCCCTTGGAAGCGGCATAAGCGGCCTGCATCACTTCGGTCGCCGGCACCCACATCGACTGCGACAGGATGTGGACGATGCCGGTGGTCCCGGTTTCGCGCGCCAGATGCGGGATCGCCGCCTTGCTGAGCTGCAGGGTGCCGACGACGTTCACCTCGTAGACGGCGCGCCAGTCGGCGAAGTCGGCGTCGCTGACGCCCCCGAAGACCTGGTCCATGGCCGCGACGTTGACCAGACCGTCGAGGGCGCCGAAGCGCTCGACGGCGAGATCGACCAGCCGCAGGCAGTCGCTCTCGGAGGTGATGTCGGTCGGCGCGAAGGCGACGCGCGCGGCGTCGAACTCGGCGGCCGCCTTGGCCAGCTTCGCCTCCGTCCGCGCCCCCAGCACCACGTTCGCGCCCTGGTCGTAGGCCGCCTGCGCGACCTCCCGGCCGAGTCCGTCGCCGACCCCTGACACGATCACCGTCTTGCCTCGGAGCAACATGGGGAGCCTTTCGTGGGTGGTGGCGAGAGATTCTGATGGTGCGTCAGATTAGGCGGGACGGGGTGAGATCGCCAGAGTCGTCACGCGGTCCCGCCACGACATGACAGCATCCTGCGACGATGCTTGACACCACGATTGTTCTAGCTGTTCTATAGCAATAGTTCGAAGGAGGCGGAAGCTTGCTCCTGACCGTGGAGCCCGACGGCGACGTGCCGATCTACCAGCAGCTGCGCGACCAGATCGTGGTGGCGGTGGCGGCCGGGGTGCTGGTGGCGGGGGATTCGCTGCCGACGACGCGGCAGCTGGCCGCCGATCTCGGGATCAACATGCACACCGTGAACAAGGCCTACGACCTGTTGCGGCGCGAGGGGTTGATCCGGCTGGGGCGGCGGACCGGCGCGGTGGTGGCGCGGGGGCCGGGGGACGGGCCCGCCTCGGCGGAGGAGGTCGGGGACTGGGAGCGGCGGACCCGGACGTTGCTCGCCGAGGGGTTCGCGAAGGGGATGGCGCCGGCGGAGGTGCTGGAGCGGTGCCGGGCGCTGTTGGACGAGTTCGCCGGGCCCTAAGCCGAAGAAGCCTGAAGCCCACTACGCACCACGCGCCACGCACCACCACGCATCACCGAGACGACACGGGAGGCTCCGATGCACACCTCTGCTCTGCCCGCAGTGGTACCGGTCCTACTGATCGGGTTCCTGTCCCTGCTCACCCCGGCGCTGACGCCGCGGACCGTGCAGTTCGGGGTCCGGGTGCCGGCGGAGCGTGCCGGGGATCCGGTGGTGGCGGCCGCGCGGCGGACGTACCGGGGCGGGATCGGTGCGGTGACCGTCGTCGCGGCGCTGGTCGGGTTGTTCGTGGGGTCGGTGGGCGCGGCGACGGCCGGGGCGTTGCTGGTCGAGCTCGTCGGGTCGGTGGCGGTGTATCTCGTCGCGCGGTCGCAGGTCGCCGCGGCCAAGCAGGACGGACGCTGGTTCGAGGGGCGCACGCAGATCACGGTCGCCGACACGGCGCTGCGCACCCGGCCCGAGCCGTTCCCGTGGCTGTGGGCGCTGCCGGCGGTGGCGGTCACCGTGGGCACGGCGGTCGTCGGCGCGATCCGTTATCCGCACCTGCCGGATCGGCTCGTCTCGCACTACGACGCCGGCGGGCATCCGACGTCGTACACCGCCAAGACTTTTGTGTCGGCGTTCGGGCTGGTCGGGGTGCAGATGGGGATCACCGTGCTGATCGTGACGCTGACCTGGGTCACCGCGCGCGGGAAGGCCGCCCTGGACGCGCAGGATCCGCACGCGGCCGAGCGGCACCGGCGGTTCGTCGCGGCGATGGCGCGCTGCCTGCTCGTGCTGGCCGCCGCGGCGGATCTTTCGATGTTCTTCGCCGCGTTGGCGATGTGGAACGTGACGGGGAGTACGGGCTTCTTTCCGGTGCTGCTCATCGCGCCGATCGCGGTGGCGACGGTGGTGCTGGTCGTGGTGGCGGTGCGGGTCGGGCAGGGCGGGTCGCGGTTGCGGATCGCGGGGGAGGCTGCGGGTGCGGGTGCGGGTGCGGGTGCGGGTGCCGGTGACGGCCGGGGCGACGGGAGCCGCGCCGGGGCCGTCAACCGTGACGACGACCGATACTGGAAGCTCGGCCTGCTCTACTACAACCACGAGGACCCGGCGGTGTTCGTTCCGAAGCGTTTCGGCATCGGCTGGACGATCAACTTCGCTCGCCCGAGCGGCGCCGGCTTGATCGTCGGACTCTTGCTGATCCCGATCGCGCTCCCGCTGATCCTCGGCTCACACTGAGGGCTCGCGGTGCGGGCTTACAATCCCTGCGCCGCCTTCAAGCGCCCGACCTGGATATCGGTCAGGTGCGCGAGCGTCGCCCCCATCTGCTCCAGCGACGTCTTGTCGTTCGTCACCGGCCCGACGAGAACCACCACCGAGACCGCCGACCCGACGTGCACCAGCAGCGCGGCCATGAGCACGGTCTTGCCGCCGACGGTGAGGTAGTTGATGTAGCCGGCCTGGCCCTGCTTCATCAGCTGCGGGACCGGGGCCGGCGCCATGGTCCCGGAACTGCCGGAGAAGGTCATGCTCAGGTTCTTGCACCCCTGCAGCCCCGCGGTCAGGTCGGTGATCAGCGCCTGCGCCTTGTCGGAGGACGGCAGCGCCAGCACCGAGTCCTGGATCACGTGGCCGGCCGAGGTCTTGTGGAGCTGGCGGTTCACCTCGGCGGTGGTGCCGTACTTCGTGGTCAGGCCGTCCTCGGCGTCCACGAACGTCTGGCAGGCCGCGCCCCCGGTCTTCACGACGTCCTGCGCGCTGGTGGTCGTGGCGTCGTCCTGCGAGGCGTCGTAGGTGTAGCCGGGGTCATCCTTGTCGGTGAGCAGGAGCTTGCTGATCTGAGCGGCACTCAGCGTGGTCCCCGAAGCCCCACCCGACGCCGCCGATGAAGTGGACGGCGCGATCGACGTGTTCGGCACACCCCCGCCGGACGCCGGCGCCTTCGACCCGACCGACGTACCTGCCACCCCCGGCGCACTCGTCCCTGCCGCCGAACCACCGATCTGCCCCGAACTACTGCAAGCGGCCGTCACCAGGACGGCCGCCGTGAGGACGGCTATGGAGCCACCCTTGAACCCGTTGCGCATCTTCTTCCCCGTTCCCCGTGTTGACACGAAGCACGGAGCTCAGGCATCCGGAGCGCCGTGCGTGGCTCGAAGATAGCAAGTCATGTCCGCAACAGGGACAGATCGTCCTTCCTGCGCATGAGCCGGGAGCGGCCCACGCTCGCCAGAACCGCATCCATCAGCCGTGCCCCAAGCCGAAGCCCTCGCGCATCCGGGGCAGGAGCACGTGCATGGTGTAGAGGACGGTGGGGACGACGGACACCAGCGAGACGTAGGCCCGTGAGGCGGCTGGCGAGATTGGTCGCAACCCACCCGTGTGGTCGAGCGTGACTAGTAACCGGAAGCAGATCGGCAGCGGTCTATCGACTAATCAGACCCGGGGGGCAGATGCAAGACTCACAGAACTTCGACAGCTTCTATCTGGGCAGCGTCCGACGTATCACGAGCTACGTCCACGCGATGACGGGGAACCTGGGCGAAGCCGAGGACATCGCTCAGGAAGCGTTCGCCAAAGCCTGGCAGCACTGGGGCAAGGTTTCCGGCTATGCGGACCCGGAGGCGTGGGTGCGGACTGTCGCGTTCCGAATCCAGGTCAGCGCATGGCGCAAGGCGAAGAACAGATTCAGGGCACAGCGCCAGCACGGTCAGCCGGCAGACCAGCCCGAGCTGAATCCGGACTACGTGGCGATCGTCAACGCCCTGCGAAAGATTCCCGAGACGCAGCGGCGAGCCATCACCTTGCACTACATCCTCGATCTCACCGTCGAGGAGATCGCCGAGGAGACCGGCGTCGCGATCGGGACGGTCAAAGCACGACTGCATCGGGGGCGAAAGACGCTCTCCAGCCATCTGACCGACAGCGGTCGAGCCGTTCGCGGTTTCGGAGAGGAGATGCACAACCATGGATGAGTTCACCAACACCGTGCGGACCGGCGCACGAGAGCTGGCCGAGCAGATCATGCCCACCTCCGCGGCGGTGGTGCGGGCCAGAGGTCAGCATCTGCGGAACAGGCGCACCGCGGGGTCGATCGCACTCGCGGCCGCCGGTGTCGCCATAGTCGGCACCACCGCTTTCATCACCCTGGGCGGCCCGAACAACCAAGCCGGCGAAAAGATCGTGCCAGGAGCCACAGGCACCTCGGCGCCCACCTTCTCGCCCTCATCGATCGCACCACCAACAAGCACGGGCACTTCGTCCACTTCGTCGGCCGGGGCGCCGAGCGGAGCACCGAACGTATCGCCGACCCGCATCCCGACAAAGCCCTCAAGCACTTCATCGTCGCAGTCGATACCGACCGCCTGCGATGGATCGAACATCGCCATCACCAGCAGCCCTTGGACAGGCCGAAGCGGGCACATGATCGGCATCTTCCTGTTCCACAACACCAGCCAGACAGCATGCCGCATCTCTGGGTACCCACAGGTGAGCGGACTGAATGAACAGGGCAAGACGACCACGGTCGCCGCCCACACGCTCACCGGCTGGGCCGGCAACCTCACCTCCGTGCCAACGGTCGACATCCCACCCGGCGGCTACGCGTCAGCCGGCGTCGAATGGCGGAACGGAACGGACAACGGAAGCCAGTGCGCCCTCGTGGCAACGTTCGATGTCACCCCGCCCTCCGGCGGCGTGCCGAAGCAGTTCCCGGCCGGTACGCCGAGCCTGACCGATGGTCCCGCGTGCGCCAATTTCGAGATCCACCCGATCACAGCAGGCTTCGATCCGAGCTACTTCTATCCCCCGTACAACCCGCCGGTCACAAGCAGCAACTAGAGGCGCTCCTGACCTATGTGTGGGTGCTGGTGGCGGGTGCGGTTTGTTGGTGAGTTGACGGTCAAGGGCGTTTTTTGACGGCTTCGCGCGGGTTTAAGAAGGATCCGCTGGGTGGCACCTCCGGCGGGGGCACTCCAGACTCTGAGGGATCCCCAACCCCCCGCGTCTCGTGCGCGCCACGTCACGACCGCACGTGTGCGCACGCGGGTGGACCGTGTCCACACCACAGGCCGGGGTTGTCCCGGGTTCCCCGTCGCGTCGGCGGGCGCAGCCAAGCTGACCGGGCCGGTGGTGTCAAGTCGCACGAAACCGCACCACAGCAGCGTGCGATCCGACTTGATACCACCGGACCGGTCTGCTTCCGTCAGGCGACGACGCGACGGGGAACCCGGGACAAGGCGACCACAAGCAACGACCGCCAGCACACAGCGCGACCCCCCCTCCCCGGAGCGAGCGCCGCTCGCCGCGCAGGCGCCGCCGGAGGCCCTGCCTTTGGCTTTTGACTTTCGGTGCCCACCACACCCGGCCGCCAGCCGCCCGCCTGACGTGTGCGCAGTGACTCGGACCTGTGCGCGGTCGTGCACACGGACACCGCCAGCCGCCAACCCAACCAGCGGGGCACCACCGAACTGCGCCACCCAGCGGATCCTTCTTAAACCAGCGCGAAGCCGTAAAAAGCTCCTAAAACCCACAAACAGACCGCACCCACCACACCCCAGCCACCCACACCCACACCCACACATCAACCAGGGGCGCCCAATTAGACCGCCGAGCATCCCCATCTAAAAGATCGCAGCCCGCCTGCCAGCATCGCCGCCTCCGTGTGCCCCGACCTGCGGTTTTTCGATGACTATGGCGTCACACATCAAATCTGACGTATCGTCAGATCTCGCGGAAGCCCACACCTGGAGGCGCCATGGCAGAGCAGCAGGAGCACCCGAAACGAGAGCCGAGTCCCTACACGAAACTGGCGTCGGAGGGCCCGTACGGACCGGGCATCGGGTCCGCGTTGATCACCATGGTGGAGCCCCACCCTGGCCACGAGCTTAGCTACCATAGATGGTACGAGGACGACCACTACATCTCCGGTGCGATGTCCATGCCCTGGATGTTCGCCGGGCGGCGGTGGGTCGCCACGCGTCCGTTGCAGCTGCTGCGGTATCCGGCGGACTCCGCTGTCGCGAGTCCTGTGACGGCCGGGGCCTACATCACCGTGTACTGGATCAACGAGGGCCGGTATCGGGATCATCTGGACTGGACCGTCGCGATCAACCGGCGGCTGCTGCCGGATGGCCGGGTCTTCCAGGAGCGGACGCATGTCTTCACGTCGTTCCAGAACTACCTCGGTGTCGTCTACCGTGATGGGGACTCCGGTCCGCGTGACATCCATGCCCTGAACTACCCCTACGCCGGGCTCGTCGTCGAGGTCTTCGACGCCGCGGCGGATCAGGATCCGGCGGCGCTGGCCGCGTGGCTCAGGGAGAAGCACCTGCCCGGGAAGTTGGAGGGGTCGCCGGTGGCGATGGCGACGGTCTTCGAGCCGATGCCGTTGCCTGGGACGACGCCGACCTATGTGAAGCCGGTCGAGGGGGTCGGCAAGCGCATCACAGTGCTCTACTTCACCGAGGCGGATCCCGCCGAGGATTGGGACCGGTTCGCCGGGGACGGGGCCGCTGTCGAAGCCTCGGGGTTGGGCCGGCTTGAGTTCGCCGGGCCATTCATCCCGACGGTGCCCGGGACCGACGAGTACGTCGACCAGCTTCGCTGACGACGGCGGCGCGCGCCCCCGCGAACGGCGACGGCCACCGGAGGACCGGTGGCCGTCGCTGTCGGCGTCAGCGCTCTGTCACAGGTCGCTGATCTTGATCGTCTGCTCGCCGAGCTTCGAGGCGAAAGCGTTCCACTCGGAGACCACCTCGCCCTTGACCGAGCCCGCCTTGTCGCCGGCGCTGTTGCCCTTGTTGAAGTTGTCGTTCGAGCCGGGCTTGCCGGTGCAGCTCAGGTTGTCGTTGGCCCACGCCGCGTAGTCGTTCTCCGACTCCGCGGACAGCTGCCAGGCGTTGACCAGGTTCGCCTGCAGCTGCGTGCCGCCGGGCAGCTTGTCGACCGCCAGCGGCTTCATGCCGTCGGCCTGCGCCTGCCGCTTGGCGGCCACGTCGGAGAAGTCCGCCTTGTACGACGCCACGTTCTTGCACTGCTGCACGCCGGAGATCGCCGCGTTGGCCTTCGTGCGCAGTTCGTGGCTCTGCGCGATGATCGCGAATATCGCGTCGGCCTGGCCCTTGGCGGCCGGGTCGACGCCGGGTGGCGCGGAGACGCTGGTGCTCGACGCCGGGGTGTCGGGGGTCGTGGACTTGCCGGCGTTGTTCGGCTTGGCCTTGCCGCCTCCGCCGGAGAAGGCCACGGCGGCGACCACGATCAGCACCGCGAACACGCCGAGCGCGACCAGCAGCGTGCGGTTGGACTGGCGGCGGTCCGGGCCGGCGGCCAGCAGCAGGTCCGGCTCGCCGGGGCCGCGGCCGCCGTGGTTCATGCCGCCGCCGTACATCTGCGGCTGCACCCGCGGTATGGCCTGGGTGTGCGACTCGGGGTCGACCGGGGCACCCTGCGCCTGCGCGGAGTAGCCGCCGGGGTCGTAGGCCCGGCTGGGCATCTGCTGGCCGTAGCCGACCTGGTCCTGCGTCGGGGGCTGGTACACCGGCGCCTGACGCCCGGTGGCGTCGGCCGGTGGCAGCGCCTGCGTCGGCTGCGGCCCCGTGCCGGGGCCCGAAGCGCCCGGCGCGCCTGGCCCGCCTGGCCCGCCCGGGCCGCTCGTCGCAGGGTTCTGTGGATACGACGGTCCCGAATACCCAGCGGCTCCCGGTACCGACACACCTATCGTGCCCTGGTTGGGCATCAGCGAGTGCCGGTTGTCGGCCGGCGCGTCGCGGAACAGGTGGTCGAACTCGTTCGGGATCCCGCCCTGTGCGTGCTGCACGGGAGCCGGCTGGCCCGGCAGGCGCCAGGAGAAGCCGGAGGATTCGGGGATCGGTCCGCCCGGGTAGCCGTCTTCTTCCGGCGGGGCGGGGGAGACTGCCTGGTAGGGCGTCTCGACAGGGGCGAATTGCGCGGTATGCGGCATTCCCGCCTGGGCGGTCGCGGCATCCTCCGACGGCGCACGCCCACCCTCGGCTGTCGGCTCGCTTTCTTGCAGCGTCTCGTCCATAGGCGGGACCGAGCCTACCCGATCGGACTTTCGATGCTTGACCACAACGGCGGACCCGACGGCACCGACGTTCAGGCGTTGATGGGCTCGCCGGGCCGCCGCAGGGCTATCAAGCTGCGGAACTCCCGGGTCGCCGCGACCGCGGCGTACGGATCGAGCCTGCGGTCGAAATCGTGCAAAGCCTCGACCGCGCGCGCCGACCGGGCCCGGCCGGACAGCTTCACGGCCTCCGTCGCCGCGGCGCACCCGGCCTCCACCTCGCCGCCCTGGACCCGGGCCGAGGCCAGGGTGAACAGGTTCAGCACCCGGCGCCGGGTCTTGTCCGGGCCGAAGCCGGCCAGCGCCGCCGCGGCTTGTTCGGCCGCCTGTCGCGGCTGTTCCAGGTCGCGGTGGCAGGAAGCGGCCGCGTCGGCTATGTAGTGGTGGTCGAAGTAGGAGGACCAGACCGGGGCGTCGCCGTCGCCGCGGTCCAGTTCGTCGCTGGCCCGGCCCAGCGCCTGCTCGGCCGCGCGCCGGTCGCGCATCGCGGCGTGGCCGCGGGCCTCGGCGCAGAAGTACTCGGCGCGCACGTGCGATGACGCGATCCCCCGCGCCCCCTCGTCGGCCGACCGCGCCAACTGCACCGTCTCGCGCGGCGCCCCGAGCGAGTTCGCCAGATGGCTCATCGCCGACAGGATGTGCCCGCCGTGCGCCCGGTCGCCGGCCGCCTGCGAGAGTCGCAGGGCCTGGATGTAGTAGCGCTGTGCCAGACCGAGGCGGCCGGTGTCGCAGGCGAGGTAGCCGGCCAGTTCGGTGAGCGCCGCGGCGGCGCCGAACAGCTGGCGGCCGACGCGCTCGGGGTAGGTGCCGCGGAGCAGCTCGGCGACGACGCCGTCGAGGTAGCGCACCGCCAGCACCCGGACGTGGCCGCCGCCGAAGCGGTGGTCCAGCGTGCGGAACGCGTCGGTCGCGGCGCGTACGGCGGCGACGTCGGACAGGCCGACGCGCAACGGCGCGTGGCCGTTCTTGGCCGCGGCCATCCCGCGGGCCACCACCGGGTCCTCGGCCATGATGAGCCAGTCCCGGCTCGGCCCGACCATCGCGGTGACCGCGAACGAGGCCGCGCGCAGCTGCTCGCGGCCGGCGGCGTCGGCCCGCCACAGCCCGGCCGCGACCGCGATCGCCTCCGGGGTGTCGGCGGCCAGGCCGAGCGCGAGCGAGGAACTGCCGTCCCGCTCGTCGACCATGCCGATCTCCTCGACGGTGACCGGCCGCCCGAGCTTGCGGCCCAGGGCCTCGGCGATCAACGCCGGCGTGGTGGCCCGCGGCTGCTGTCCGCGCAGCCAGCGTGCCACCGAAGTCTTGTCATAGCGCAGGTCCAGGCCGAGCTCCGCACCCGCCAGATTGACCCGCCGGGCCAGTCCCGCGTTCGAACAGCCGGCCTCAGCGATCAGCTCCGCGAGTCTCCGATTCGGCTCGCGCGGCCCCCGGTGCCCCTCCATACCCTCGGTGATACCCGCCGGACAATCGGACGAACATAGATCTTCATGATGAATACAGATCTAGAAGACGAATACCCGTGTGGCACAACGAATGCAGATCAACTCGGCGAAATATCAGACCTCTTGCACATTCGGGCAATCAGGTGACATCAGACCCGTAACCAGACTCCTGTCACTCGCGTTATGGGCACATGACTGTGCTGTCACTCCCCGAGAGCGACCTCGCCGAGGCCGGTCCCGCCCCGGTGGGCGCCGATCCGCTGGGCCTGAAGGCCGCCGCACTGACCTACATCGAGGAACGGCACTGGGACATCCTCCCGGGCGCGTCGGTACTCCGCGTGGACGGCGCCTGGCGCTGCTCGTGCGGGAACAACGCGTGCACCGCCCTGGGCTCGCACCCCGCGCACCGCGACTGGAACAAGCAGATCACCGCGCAGCCCTCGCGCGTCCACGGCTGGTGGGAGGAGAACCCGGACTCGGCGATCCTGCTGCCCACCGGCCGCACCTTCGACGTCATCGACGTCCCGGAGCAGGCCGGCTGCCTGGCCCTGGCGCGGCTGGAGCGCAACGGGGCGGCGCTGGGGCCGGTCGCGGCGACGCCGACCCGGCGGCTGTACTTCTTCGTGCTCCCGGGCACGAAGAAGAAGATCCCTGAGATGCTCATGCGGGCCGGCTGGGGCCGCGCGCAGCTGGACCTGGTCTGCCACGGCGAGAAGGACTTCGTGGTGGCGCCGCCCTCGCGCATGGGGACCGGCGGACAGGTGCAGTGGGCCCGGCCGCCCGGGGAGTCGAACCGGTGGCTGCCCGAGGCGGCGGAACTGATCCCGACGCTGGCCTACGCCTGCGGGCGCGAGCGGTACTAGGCGGTACTAGACAGGACCACGGGAACACCGGCCAGAGGTAGGAACAGAAGCGGAAAACCAGTCCAGGCACCAGAAACGGCGGTCACCGATCGGTGACCGCCGTTCGCGTGTGAGCCCGGGGGGCTACTCCTTGGGCCGCAGTCCGGCCGCCTTCTTCCGTAGGAACACCAGCAGTCCGGCGCCGCCGAACACCAGCACCACCGCGACGATGGCGATCGGCATGAGCGACCCGCTCGCGCCGGTGTGCGCCAGCGCCCCGGCCTGATTGTCGGCCAGCGCCGCGGGGGCGGCGGTCGTCGCGGCCGCCGCAGCGGCCTTGGGCTTCGAGGTGGTGGTAGTGGTAGTCGTGCCGCCGGCCGCCGAGTTCGACGACGAGGCCTGACCCGACGGCGCGCCGCTGCCGGCCGCTACCGCGCCCGGCGTCGTGCAGGAGGCCGAGGCGAGGGTGATACCGCCGCTGACCTTCGCCAGGTTCAGCGCGTTCAGCGTGACCTGTGCCTCGACGGCGGCCGAGGCCCCGGCGTTGTCGATGGTGGTGGTCGGCGCCAGCCGCACGTCGATGTCCGCCACGCCGGGAACGTCCAGCTTGACCTCACCGGTCAGCGGGACCGGGAAGTCCTGCCCCAGCAACTGGATCGTGGTCGGCATCTTCGCCGAGGCCGTCGGCTTCTGCCCCGGCACACAGGTCGCCTGCGCGGAGATCAGGTCCACCTTGAGGATGCCGTTGTCGGCGCTGGCCCCGGGCAGATTCAGCAGCGGCAGGAACAGTCGGAGGTTCGCGACCGTCGCGTAGGCCTGGGTATAACCGCCGGGGCCGTTGATGACCCGGGCAGTCCCCGACACCGCGTCGGCCTTGATGAGATCCGCGTCCGGGCCGGGAAGATGCAGAGTACTGATCAAATTGTCGCGCAGCCGCACCACGGAGTTGGTGAAGTTCGCCGAGTCGCCGCTCGCGTTCGGCGCGTCGGCCTCGCCCAGCGACAGATCGGCCAGCGGCAGGTCCAGACCGTTCGGTCCGGTGAGGTGCAACGCGCCGAGCAGACCGTTGAGCAGCTGCACATCGAGGTGGACCTGACCGGCGACCGCCTTGGCGGTACCCGTCTGAGACGACCCCGAAGAGGTCGTGGGGGACGATGCGTCGGAAGCAGCGGCGGGCAGGGCTCCGAACGCGGTCACGGCCAGAGCGGCCGCTGACGCGAACAACAGGGAGGCGCGGCGCCGACGCCCACGTGGGGAAGGCATCATGCCGCCTAAGTCGGCATCCGGAGCGGATATCGAAGACATTGTGGCGAACCCCCAAGACTCTTGGACAGCCTCGCCATTCTTGCTCACCCTGGGCGGTCTGACTATCACAAAGCGTGGATTCACCCACACAGATTATCTGAGCCCGAATTTCCCCGGTAGACCCGAACGACGGTCAGGCGGCACGCACAGTCACGAACACATGCCCGGCCAGATCCAGGTCCAGTTCGGCGGTCTCGCCCACGGAACCGAGCAGCACGCCGCCCGGCGACACGGTCGCGCGCACCGTCTGTCCCGGCTGCACGCCGGCCCGGCGCAGGCGCAGCATCAGCTCCGGGTCGTTCTGCAGCGGCTCGCCGAGCCGTCGCACGACCAGGTTCTGCGCCGTCGCCGAGCGCGCGCCGCGCTCCACCACGTCGCGCAGGTTGGCCACGTCGCCGTCGAGGAACGCCTCCTGCTCGCCGACGGTGTCGTCGAGCTCGGCCAGGCCCGGGATCGGGTTACCGTACGGCGACTCGGTCGGGTGGTCCAGGATCTCCAGCAGCCGCTTCTCCACGGCCTCGCTCATCACGTGCTCCCAGCGGCAGGCCTCGACGTGGACGTCCTCCCACGCCAGCCCGATCACGTCGGTCAGCAGCCGCTCGGCCAGCCGGTGCTTGCGCATCACGCGGGTCGCCTGCTCGCGGCCCGAGCCAGTGAGCTCCAAGTGCCGGTCGCCCTCGACGGTCAGCAGTCCGTCGCGCTCCATGCGGGCCACGGTCTGGCTGACGGTCGGGCCGCTCTGCCCCAGCCGCTCGGCGATCCGCGCGCGCAGCGGGACGATGCCCTCCTCCACGAGCTCGTAGATGGTCCGCAGGTACATCTCGGTGGTGTCGATGAGGTCGCTGCTCACGTTCTCCAGTCCCTTCCCGCGGGCCCACGGCCGCCGTCACATGGTGCCAAGCCGCCGGTCCAGGAGGCCGGTCCGCGCAGCGGTGCTCCATTGTTGCGCATTCCACCGACACGCAGGGGCACCTGGCGCGGTTTCAAGACACTCAGCCACGCCCACGCCACTGGCGCGGGGCTGGCACTTCAGCCGAGCAACGCCTCCGCGCGCTCGGTTCGCAGGTGCAGCAGGACCCGGCCGTCCCGTCGCGTGGCGACCAGTCCGGCCCCGCGCAGCACTCCGAGGTGCTGCGAGACCGCCCCGGCCGTCACCCCGAGCCGTCCGGCCAACTCTCCGGTGGTTCCCGGTTCGGCCAGCTGGACCAGCAGTTCGGCCCGGGTGCGGCCGAGCAGCGCCGACAACGCGTCCGGGGCCGGCCGGCGCGTCTCCCACACCGTCGCCACGGCCCGCGCCGGATAGTGCAGCAGACCGGAGGTGACCGGTTTGGTGTTCACGCAGACGTCGGGCCAGCCGAGCACGCTCGGTGACAGCACCAGCGCCCTGCCGTCGAGGACTACTTCCTTACCGGTGAACGGCCACACGGCCTCGCTGATTCCCGGGCCGTGCAGGCGCAGTTCGCCGTCCGACCAGCGGACGTCGTGGTGCAGGTCGTCGAAGACCGCGGCCGCGCCGCCGTCGGCCAGCACGCGGGCCCGATAGGCGATGTCGGCCTCCAGCACCCCGAGCATCCGCGGCCAGTGCGGGGCCACGAGGACGTCGAACACGCGCCGCAGGACGTCGGCGAGCCGGGCCAGGCCGGCCGGCGGATCGTCGTAGAACTCCTGCTGGAAGCGGTCGCTCGGCGCCCCGTTGTTGTCGAAGTAGCGCCGGACGCGCCCGGGGTCGGCGGCGCGGATGGTGTCGAGTTCCTCGTCCAGCGCGGGCATGTGGACGTCCGGCGGCGGGACCAGGACGCCGGGGCGGACCGCACGCGCGGTGAATCCCGCGAGGATCTCCCACCCGGGGACCTCGGCCAGCAGCGGCCGTGCCCAGCGGACCCACGGCAGGTGCACGGCGTGCTTGCCGGGCTCCTGGAGGACGTCCACCGCTTGAAGCGCCTCATAAACCGGGGAGATGGCGAAACGGACGCGCGCCATCTCGGTCCCGGCGATCGGTATGCGGACCGGTCTGGCCATCGGTGCCCCCGAGATTGATCCCGCACTAATTTAGCAAGCACTAAATCGTAGCTCCGCGGCAGCCGATCTTCGAATCTTGCTCCATGACCGCTCTTTCTTTCCGTTCCGACTCCCCCGCCCCGGTCCGCCGCCCGAAGGCGCGTCCCAGCAAGCTCGGCCGCGACTGGCATCTGCTGTTCACCGCCGGCGCGATCTCGGTCCTCGGCGACGGCGCGTTCGTCGCCGCGCTGCCGCTGCTCGCCGCCGGGTACACCCGAGATCCACGGCTGATGTCCGGGCTCACGGTGGCCGGAACGTTGCCCTGGCTGGTGTTCTCGTTGCAGGCCGGGGCGATCGCGGACCGTTCGGAGAGCCGGCGGCTGTCGATTCAGGCGCAGGGCTGGCAGCTGCTGTGTGTACTGGCGGTCGGGCTGTTGGCCATGGACCGCGGCGCCGGGTGGGGCCTGGCGGCGTTGTACGTCCTGGCTTTCGGCCTGGGCATGGCGGCGGCTCTGGCGAAGAGCGCTTCGCAGCCGTTGATGACCTCCGTGGTCCCGCGCGAGCGCCTGATCTCGGCCAACGGGCAGTTGTACACGGCGCAGTCGGTGGCCAAGGACTTCGCCGGACCGGCGCTCGGCGCGGCGTTGTTCGCGCTGACCCCGACGCTGCCGTTCTGGGCCGACGCCGTGACGTTCGCGGTGTCGATGCTGTTGATCGCGCGCCTGCCGCGGACCGGGCGACGCCAGCCGCCCGGCGGACGCACCACCGCAGCGGCAGAAGTGGGAGTAGCTACAGCCGAACGCCGGTCGCTGCGCGCCGACATGAAGGAAGGCCTGACCTGGCTGGCCCACCACCGCCTGCTGCGTACCACGACCATGCTGTCGGCGGCGGCGAACTTCGGTTCCACGATGGGCGCCGCGACGCTGGTGCTCTACGTCGGGACGCACCACTACGGCGTGCTGCTGAGCATCGCGGCCGTCGGCGGCATCGTCGGCGGACTGATCAGCCGGGCCGCGGTGGCCCGGCTCGGCGGCCGGGTGGTGGCGCGGCTGTGCTCCTCGGTGACGCCGGTGGCGGGCATCGGGATAGGGCTGTCGGGGGCGAACATGTTCGTAGTCGCCGCGCTGCTGGGGGTCGGGAGCATGAGCGCTTCGCTGTGGAACGTGGCGGTGGTCTCACAGCGGCAGCGGCTGGTGCCGCCGCACCTGCTGGGCCGGGTGTCGAGCGCCGGGATCATGGTGGTGTGGGGGATGCAGCCGCTCGGCGCGCTGGTCGGCGGGCTGATCGCGGGGTGGTTCGGGCTGGCGGCGCCGTGGGTGGTCGGCGGCGGGCTGCGGGTCGTCGCCTCGGTGCTGGCGATCAGGCCGCTGCGGGAGTGGCAGGACTGATCGTCGGATCAGGGGGACTGGCTGAAGGGCTGAAGGGGCTGACCTGGCCGGTGCGCCGACTGAAGGGAATCGGAGGGGGATCCCCTTCAGCGGCGCATGAGCATCGCGCGGCCCACCCCCGCGACGTGGGGAGCGAGTTCGAGGTCGACGCTCAGCCACTCGTCCTCGGAGACCGTCACCGCCGCGGTGCGGGGCGGTCTCCCCTTGAGCAGCCGCGCCCGGAGGTAGTCCGCGGGGTGCGAGGAGTCGATCTGCGTGCCGCGGAACTCCGAGACGCGCGCGGCGCGGATGTACTCGTGCTCCGGGATGGTCGGGATGTAGTCCTGGAGCCCGATCCACATCTCCATGGCGTCTTCGAGGCTGGCCGCCTTGCGGATGGTCGTGTGCGCGGACCGCGCGCGGGTCACGTACGCCTCGACCGACATTCGCGCGTCGAGCTTGCGCAACAAGGCGAGTGCCGCCTTGGTCGAGGCGGTCTGTGCGGCGATGTCGTCGGCGAGGAACTCGGCCCGCAGCGACACATGGATCTGCAGCCAGCCGTAGAACCTCTGGAGCCCGGTCATGAGCAGGTAGAAAGGGAGCAGGATCACGGGCAGGAGAAGCTGCGCGAGTCCGGCCTCACCGCGGGGCACGGGGCGCCCGTGGGTGCTCGGGTAGAACAGCACCCGCCACTCCTGCAGGCTGCGGTACGCGCTCGCGACCAGCACACCCTGCGTGGTGTCGCCGTTGACCTGGTGGCCGAGTTCGTGGCCGAGCAGCGCCAGCCGCTCGTCGCCGTCCAGGATCTGCCACAGCGGGACGCCGAGGGTCAGGACCGGCTCGTGACGGATGCCGCGCCGTGCGGTGCCGGCGTTGAACCCGGCGTCGAAGGTGACGTACTTCGGGACCGCGGCTCCGGTCGCCTCGCCGACGCGGTCCAGGATCGCGAACAGCTTCGGCGCCTTGGCGCGCTTGATCCAGTCGGCGCCGGGGCGCTTGCCGAACCGCGGCCGCACCACCCACACGATGCCGAACCCGAGCAGCGCCAGGATGTCCAGCGGCCACAGCCCGCTGAGCAGCGCGGCTACGGCACCGACGAGGATGACCAGAGTGAGTGCGTGGATGGCCAGACCGAAGGACACCGCGGCCAGCCGTGCGGCGCCGCCGGGCCGGAGATCGCCGGATTGGACCAGACGTTCCTGGAGCGCTTCACCTCTGCGCCGAGCTGTCTTGCGCTTGCGCTGTACACGCTTTGTCTGGGCCGCCGACTTCTGTTGTTCATCCTTAGCGATCAGGTCGTGGTCGTTCGCCATGCACCACGGTGCGAACCTGGCGTCGAACTCGCCTGACCATCCACACCGCGGACAGGTGTATTCGACCGTTCGCGGCGTTTCTGTCAGTGCCACGGCGCAATAATGGACGTCTGTTCAACCGGGCAACACCCATCGGAAATCAAGGAACGATAACGATGTCGCTGCCGATCCCGCGCGGGGTCTCGATCGACGCGCTGCGCACCGCCGCCCTGGCCTGCCAAGGGTGCGAACTCCACCAGGCCCAGCCCGGTTCGCTGAGCGGACCGACGCAGACGGTCTTCTCCAAGGGGAACCCCGCCGCGCGCGTGGTGTTCGTGGGCGAACAACCGGGGGACATGGAGGACCGCGCGGGGCTGCCGTTCGTCGGGCCCGCCGGGCAACTGTTCGACCGCGCCATGGCCGAGGCGGGCATCGACCCGCGGCAGGCGTATGTGACCAACAGCGTGAAGCACTTCCGGTTCATGCAGGACCGCCCCAACGGCCGGCGGATCCACAAGACCCCGGACACCACGCACATCGAGGCCTGCAAGCCCTGGCTGCGCGCGGAGCTGACGATAGTGGACCCCGAGGTGATCGTGGTCCTGGGCGCCACCGCGGGCCGGGCCCTGATCGGCCCCCAGTTCCGGGTGACGCGGGACCGCGGCAAAGTGCTGATGTGGCCGCCGTCGGGGGACGCGGGGTTCGGCTCCGATCCCTCGCGGCGCCGGGCGGTGTCGTTGGTGGCGACGTCGCATCCGTCGGCGGTGCTGCGCGCGGACAATCAGGAGACTGCGTACAAGGAACTGGTGTCGGACTTGCTGCTGGTCGCGCGGTTGCTGGCCTAGCCGGATCTGAGAGTGTGGATCCCATGCTGACGATCTCGCGCCGCTTCAACGGCCCCCCGCACTCCGGCAACGGCGGCTACGTCTCCGGGATGCTCGCGCAGCTGTTCCTGGAGGAGTTCGGGGACACGCCCGGCGCGAAGGTCGAGGTCACACTCCGCAAGCCGCCGCCGCTGGAGAAGCCGCTGACGATCCGGCAGCCGGCGGAGAGCGAGAGCCTGCGGCTGCTGGACGGCAGCACGGTGATCGCGGAGGCGGAGCTCGTGGAGGCCGCCGGGGAACTCGTCGAGCCGGTGTCCTACGACGAGGCGCTCACCGCGGCCAAGGGCTACGCCGGGCTGAGCGGGCATCCGTTCCTGACCTGCTTCGTCTGCGGCCCGGATCATCCGACCGGGCTGCACGTCTTCCCCGGCCCGGTCCCGGGCCGCAAGGGTGTCGTGGCGGCTCCGTGGACGCCCGCGGAGGACGCGGTGGGGCCGGAGTTCGTGTGGGCCGCGCTGGACTGTCCGGGGGGCTGGTCGGCCGGCGATCTCGCCGGGCGTCCGATGGTGCTGGGCCGGATGAGCGTGGAGATGCTGGACGAGGCGCCGATCGCCGCCGGGGAGCGCTATGTGGTGCTCGGGAGGCACCTGCGCACCGAGGGGCGCAAGACGTTCACCGTCTCGGCGCTCTACGGCCCTTCGGGGGAGCCGGTGGCGAGCGCCGAGGCGGTGTGGATCGCGGTCGACCCGGCGAAGGTGAAGCCGGTCGGCACGGACTGAACGGTCCGGTCCGGGCGCTCGGCGGCTCGGACCGAGCCGCTGGCGGTGTCGGGGTCAGTGTCGCTGTTGGCGGCGCCGTCACGGACTGAGGCGCTCGATGGTCCAGCCGTCGGGGCTGTGCTCGTCGCGCTTGTAGCGGAGCCGGTCGTGCAGGCGGTCGGGGCGGCCCTGCCAGAACTCGACGGTCTGCGGCCGGACCAGGAACCCGCCCCAGAAGTCCGGCAACGGCACCTCGGTGCCCTCCGGCCACTGTTCGGCCAGCTCGGCGGCCCGCTTGTCGAGCCAGTCGCGGCCCGGGATCACCGTGGACTGCTCGCTGGCCCAGGCGCCGATCTGCGAGCCGTGCGGGCGGGTGGCGAAGTATTCCTCATCGGATTCGCGGTCCAGCTTGGTCGCGGCGCCGATGACGATCACCTGCCGGTGCAGCGTGTACCAGGGGAACAACAGGGAGCAACGGGGGTTCGCCGTCAGCTCCCTGCCCTTGCGGGAGCCGAGGTTGGTGTAGAAGATGAATCCGGTTTCGTCGAACCCCTTCAACAGCACTGACCTGCTGGAGGGCTGGCCGTCGAGGTCAGTGGTAGAGACCACCATGGCGTTCGGTTCGGGCAGGGAAGCCCGGACGGCGTCCTCCAGCCACCCGGAGAAGAGGAGGTGGGGTGCGGGTGCCGCGTCCTGTTCACGCAGCGTTCCGATGCCGTACTCCCGGCGGAGCGCTGCGAGCGCTTCAGAGTCCACGGGCCCACGGTAACGCGTGTGACATTCCAGACACAGCACTGCCCCCGGTGCAGAGCACCCTGTGTGGCGAGTCACTATAGGAGAGACGCACTAATCACGACACCACCGTGTCGTCACGTTGCCGCCGGGTAAGGCGACACCGTGGCAAGCCAGCTGGCCGCATCGAGCCACAGCACGTTGAGCGGCACACAAGGAAACAGAGGGAGTACACATGTCCGACTTCGTACCGGGCCTTGAGGGCGTCATCGCCTTCGAGTCCGAAATCGCCGAACCGGATAAGGAAGGCGGCGCTCTCCGGTACCGCGGAGTCGACATCGAAGACCTCGTCGGACGCGTGACGTTCGGCAACGTGTGGGGCCTTCTGGTGGACGGCAAGTTCAACCCGGGTCTGCCGCCGGCGGAGCCGTACCCGGTGCCGGTGCACTCCGGCGACGTGCGCGTCGACGTGCAGTCCGCGCTCGCCATGCTGGCTCCCGTGTGGGGCCTGCAGCCGCTGCTGGACACCTCGGACGAGAAAGCCCGCGAGGACCTCGCCCGGGCCGCCGTCATGGCGCTGTCCTTCGTGGCCCAGTCCGCCCGCTCGATCGAGCACCCGGGCCAGGCCATGGTGCCGCAGAGCGAGGTCGACAAGGCCGAGACGATCGTCGAGCGCTTCATGATCCGCTGGCGCGGTGAGCCGGACCCCAAGCACGTCCAGGCCATCGACGCGTACTGGACCTCGGCGGCCGAGCACGGCATGAACGCCTCGACCTTCACCGCCCGCGTCATCGCCTCCACCGGCGCCGACGCCGCGGCCGCGCTGTCCGGCGCGGTCGGCGCGATGTCCGGCCCGCTGCACGGCGGCGCCCCGGCGCGCGTGCTGCACATGGTCGAGGCGGTCGAGGAGATCGGCGACGCGCGCAAGTACGTCAAGAGCGTCCTGGACAAGGGCGAGCGCCTGATGGGCTTCGGCCACCGCGTGTACCGCGCCCAGGACCCGCGCGCCCGCGTCCTGCGCCGCACCGCCAAGGAGCTGAACGCGCCCCGCTACGAGGTCGCCAAGGCTCTGGAGGAGGCCGCGCTGGCCGAGCTGCACGAGCGCCGCCCGGACCGCGTGCTGGAGACCAACGTCGAGTTCTGGGCCGCCGTGGTCCTGGACTTCGCGCAGGTCCCGGCGAACATGTTCACCTCGCTGTTCACCTGCGCCCGCACCGCCGGGTGGAGCGCGCACATCCTGGAGCAGAAGAAGACCGGCCGCCTGATCCGGCCGTCCTCCCGCTACATCGGCCCCGGCCCGCGCAAGCCGGAGACCGTCGAGGGTTTCGAGACGATGGTGCCGCCGAGCGGCTTCCACACGTACAAGGACTGAGCGGCTCTGGTCGGCGCTGGTCCGGCCCCCGCCTCACCTGTGGTCCAGCCCCGGTCGGTTCTGATGCGACCGGCGGCTGGGTGATACTCGGTCGAACGATATGAGGGCTCCCCCGTTCGGGGGAGCCTTTTTCGGCTGTCCGGGCGACCCCGCCGGACCGACCCGCCGGTCAGAGCTCGTTCACCGAGCTCCAGTCGTCGTCGCCGCGCCCGGCCTCGACGGCCGCGCCGAACACCTCCCGCACGCTGTCCAGGATCGGATGCGGCACGTCGCCGGCCAGCCGCGCCGCGTAGGACAGGTCCTTGTGGGCCCAGCGCGTCGCGAAGTTGATCGGGTCCGGCGGCTGAAGGTGGCTGGCCCAGGCCAACTGGGTCGGGGCGCCGCCGGGCCGGTCCTGGAACGCCGCCCCGACGGTCTCGACGTCCAGGCCGGCCGCGGCGGCCACCCGCAGCGCCTCACCGAAGGCCGCCATGTGCGTCGCCTGCAGAGCGTTGAGGACCAGCTTGAAGCGGGTGCCGGAGCCGATCGGACCGAAGTGCCGCACCTCGCGGGACACCGCCCGCAGGACCGGTTCCAGCGCGGCCAGCCCGTCCTTGTCGCCGCCGACGAGCAGCACCAGCGCGCCGCTGCGGGCCCCGGCGGCACCGCCGGTCAGCGGCATGTCGTAGAAGGGCAGACCGCGCTCGGCGACGGCGCCGGACAGCTCCGCGACCCACTCCACCGACAGCGTGGCCGAGGTGATCAGGACCGCGCCGTCCTCGGCCCCGGCCAGGATGCCGTCGGGGCCGAGCCAGACGCGGCGCGAGGTGTCGTCGTCGGCGGTCACCTCGAAGACGATCTCGGCGCGGGCGGCGGCCGCGGCGGGCGTGTCGGCGACCTCGGCACCGGCCTCCCGCAGATCGGCGATCTTCTCCGGCGTGCGGTTCCAGAGGATGACGCGGTGTCCGTGCTTCAGCAGGTTCTCGGCCATTCCGCGGCCCATGATGCCCACGCCCACGATCGCGACGCTCGCCATGGCGGTGTTCCCCTCTCATACGTCTACTGTGCTGCCGGACCCAACGCGATCCGCGGTGGAAACATGCCGCTGTCGCATGCCTCCTCCGAAGCCTGCAACCGATCCGTGGCGGCGTGACTCATGTGTCCCGACCGACGGTCATGGGAGGGAAACGTATGGGGGACCAAGCTCGCGTCGACGAGTTCAGCGAGTACGCGGCGGCGCGCCAGAACCACTTGCTGCGCACCGCGTATCTCCTGTGCGGCGACTGGCACGGCGCGCAAGACCTGACGCAGACCGCGCTGCTCAACCTGTGCAGAGCGTGGAACCGCGCCAGACGAGCGGACTCCGTCGACGCCTATGCGCAGAAAACCCTCATCAACGCTTTCGTCCGCGGCCAGCGCAGGCTGCGGCGCGAACGCGAAGTGCGCACGGCGGCGCTGTCCGGCACCGAACGCCTGACCGGCGCCGCCGACGACCCCGACCGGCCGGAGACGCGGCTGGCCCTGCTGTCCGCGCTCGACCAACTCCCGGCGCGCGCCCGGGCGGTGGTGGTGCTGCGGTACTGGGAGGACCTGAGCGTGGAGGCGACGGCCGCCGTGCTCGGCTGCTCGACCGGCAACGTGAAGAGCCAGTCCTCGCGAGCCCTGGCCAGGCTCCGAGCCCTGCTCGGCGACGAATTCTCCGCCCACGGACCGCGCTCCGGCGCGGAAGGGAAGACTCTGCGATGAGTGCTGACGATCACTACGACGGCCTCGGCGACGCCGAAGGCCACCACGGCGAGGTCCACGGCCTGCTCGCCACCGCCTTCGCCGACGACATGCCGGCGGTGAACCTGGTGCCGACCGCGGTCGACGGCTATCGCCGGCACCGGCGACGCACCCGGGTGCTGGGGAGCGCCGGCGGGGCGCTGGCCCTGGCCGGCGTCATCGCGGCCGGGACGACGCTGGTCCCCGGCGCCGGAAGCACCACCAGCGGCGCACCGAGCGCGGTGAGCGATGGTGGCGCCGCGGCAGACGGCAACGCAGTTCCAGCGGCCATCGCCTCGGCCTGCACCGGCAACTTCTACCTCTTCGGCCAGTACAACGGTTCCGGTGTCTACACCTCGGATCAGCAGGGGCTGGCAGCGCACTGCCGCCAGGACCTCACCGGGCTCCAGGCACTGACCGGAGACCGGACACTCACCTCCCTGGTCGAGAGCCAGCCGCAGGCAATCACCCACCACGACACCCCCGCGGGCTCGACCCCGCCGCCGCCCGGCGACTACATCCAGCCGGGTTACTACGACGGCCGGATCAACGGGGTGGCCTATCGGATCTCCATCTTCGTCTCGGACAAGACCTTCCTGTTCGGTAACAGCTGCACGGCCCTGTCGTGCCCGCCGAACCGCACGCTCGCCGACGGCGTGCCCGCGACCGAGGTGTCCACCGGCGCGTACAACGCCCTGGTGATCCACTACGACATCGATCACAGCGTCGTCTTCAGCGCGTCTCTGACCGAGCACACCACCGCCCGGAACGTTCCGTTCGATTTCGAGAAGCTCATCGCGAGCCCCGGCTTCGCCCGGCTGATCAGCACCGACGTCCGCACCCTGAACCGGCTCACGCACCCGGCCTGAGCCCGGGCCGCGCGGCACCCGCCGGTCCTGCCGCCCCTGACAAAGCGGCAGGACCGGCGTGTCTCGTTTCACGGAATGCAGCCCGGATCGCGGACACATCCCGGTTACGATGTGAGCAGGCCTTGGCCAACGACGCCCCGGGCCACCCGACTTCTCCCCTGTAACGACAACGCTCGGAGAACCGCGTGGCTGACATCACCATCCCCCAGAACCTGCTCCCCGGCGACGGCCGGTTCGGCTGCGGACCGTCCAAGGTGCGGCCGGAGGCCGTGGCGAAGCTCGCCACCGAGGGCGCGAAGATCCTCGGCACCTCCCACCGCCAGGCCCCGGTGAAGAACCTGGTCGGCCGGGTGCGCGAGGGCGTGCGCGAGCTGTTCGGGCTGCCCGAGGGCTACGAGGTGGTGCTCGGCAACGGCGGCTCGACCGCGTTCTGGGACATCGCCGCGTTCGGCCTGGTGCGGGAGAAGTCGCAGCACCTGAGCTTCGGCGAGTTCTCCTCGAAGTTCGCCGGGTCGGTGAAGGCCGCGCCGTGGCTGGCCGAGCCCTCGATCGTGAAGTCCGAGCCCGGGACGCACCCGGTGGCCGTCGCCGAGGCCGGGGTCGACGTCTACGCGCTGACCCACAACGAGACCTCGACCGGCGTCGCCATGCCGATCAGCCGGCCGACCGGAGCCGACGAGGGCGCGCTGGTGCTGGTCGACGCCACCTCCGGGGCCGGCGGCCTGCCGGTGGACATCACCGAGACCGACGTCTACTACTTCGCCCCGCAGAAGTGCTTCGCCTCCGACGGCGGCCTGTGGATCGGCGTCTTCTCCCCCGCGGCCCTGGCGCGCGCGGCCGAGATCGCCGGCACCGACCGCTACATCCCGCCGTTCTTCAGCCTGCCGACCGCGATCGACAACTCCTCGAAGAACCAGACCTACAACACGCCGTCGGTGGCGACGCTGTTCCTGATGGCCGAGCAGCTGGACTGGCTGAACGGCAACGGCGGCCTGGCGTGGGCGACCGCGCGGACCGCCGACAGCTCCTCGCGGCTGTACGAGTGGGCTGAGCGCACCGAGTACACGACGCCGTTCGTGGCCGACCCGGCGCAGCGCTCGCAGGTCGTCGGCACCATCGACCTGGCCGAGGGGATCAGCGCGGACAAGATCTCGGCGGCGCTGCGGGAGAACGGGATCGTCGACACCGACGCCTATCGCAAGCTCGGCCGGAACCAGCTGCGGATCGCGATGTTCCCGGCGGTCGAGCCGGAGGACGTCGACAAGCTGACGGCGAGCATCGAGTACGTCGTGGAGCGTCTCGGCTAGTCGCGGCGGGTCAGCGGCAGCGTGGTCAGCGCAGCGCGGCCGCGATCACCACGACGGCGAGAATCGCCACCAATACGAAAGTGACGACCCTGGAGCGGGTACGTGTGTTCACCGCTCCAGGGTAATGCGGCCGGCTCAGCGTCCCGTCAGCGGCCAGTGCGCGACTCGTTCGTAGCGCTTGTAGGGGTGGGCGCCGTTGGAACCGTTCGCACCGATCGCACCGGGCGCCCCGTTGGCCGCGGCCCCGGCCCCGGCGTCCCCGCCCTCGGCGACCGTGAACAGCTCCACCTCCCCGGCCAGCCAGCCCGGCGACCGGAACGGCCGCAGCCGCTCCACGATCGGCGTCAGGTCCAGCGGCCCGTTCTGGTCGTCGTGGGTCACGCCGCGCGGGACGCCGTTCACCCGGGCCAACGTCAGGTGCGGACGGTAGGGACGGTCCTCCACCCGGATGTGGCAGCGGCGCGCGGCGGCTCCGGAGGCCTCGGCCAGCCTGCCCAGCCGGTCGCACTGGCCCTGCACGCCGAACCACAACGCGCGGGGCCCGAACCGCCCAGCGCCGGCCAGCGACAGCTCCATCGGCGTGGTCCGCGCGGCCACCCGCCCGAGCCGGTCGACCAGGTCGGCGGCCTTCTCATCGGACACCTCGCCGTAGAAGGCGACCGTGATGTGCCACGTCTCCGGCCTGGTCCAGCGCAGCAGAGCGTTGACTCCGGGGGTGTTGCCCCGCTTCAGCGCGTCGACCGCAGCCCGCACCTCCAGCAGGACCGCACGGGGTGGCGTGATCGCCACGAACAAGCGCATGCGTCTCCTTGAGGTTCCCCCAGCGCGCTTGCACCGCACACGGACGCCCGCACCGCTCAGCGCGCTTCACACCTTGTGAGAGCACCCACAATACGGCGTGTGACCGGCGAGTTGTCGATAAGCGGACCGGCGGATTTTCTTCGCCGCGTCGGGCGGACGGCCTCAGGCCGCCAGGCGCTCGGCGAGCCGCGTCGGGGTGTGCGCGGCCAGCCGCTCGCGCACCGACATGTCCTTCACCCGGGCCAGCGCGTAGGCCGCGGCGATCGCCGCGACGATCGATATCACCCCGCCGCCGCCGACCGCGTAGCGCGCCCCGAAGTGCTGCCCGACCCAGCCGACCAGCGGCGAGCCGACCGGCGTGCCGCCGAGGAAGACCACCATGTACACGCTCATCACGCGCCCGCGCATCTCCGGCTCGACGCCGGTCTGCATGGTGGCGTTGGCCGCCGTGGTGACCATGATGATCATGACGCCGACCGGCAGCAGCAGCGCACCGTAGAGCACCGGGTCCGGCATCAGCGACACCACGGTGGCGGCCACCCCGAAGCCCAGGGCGCTGAGCAGCACCAAGGCCACCCCGACCCGGCGCTTGCGGGCCGTGACCAGCGCACCGAGCAACGCGCCGAGCGCGAGCAGGATGTTCAGCAGCCCGAACACGCCCTTGCCGAGGTGGAAGGTCTGCACCGCCATCAGGGTGCTGGTGATCTGGAAGTTCAGGCCGAAGGTGGCCAGGAAGAACATGCAGGCCAGCACGGCCACCAGGTCCGGCCGGGTGCGCAGGTAGGCGAACGCCTCGCGGTACTGGCCCTTGGCGCGCACGATCGGAACCGGCGCGTGCAGCTCGTCGCGGCGGATCAGGGCCAGCGCGGTGATGATCGCGATCGCGGTGATGGCGTTGGTGATGAACACCCAGCCGACGTCCATGACCGCCAGCGCCAGGCTGGCCAGCGCCGGGCCGAGCATCCGGGCCAGGTTGAAGGTGGCGGCGTTCAGCGACACCGCGTTCGGCAGCGCCTCGGGCCCGACCAGCTCGATCACGAAGGACTGGCGCGCGGGGTTGTCGAAGGCGTTGACCGTACCGCCGATCAGGGCGATGAGGTACACCTGCCACAGCTGGACGGCGTTGGTGACGATCAGCAGGCCCAGGACCAGGGCGCACAGCCCGGTGAGCGCGGCGGTGAGCATCAGCAGGCGGTTCTTGCGGTAGCGGTCGGCGAGCGCGCCGCCCCACAGGCTGAATATCAGGGAGGGGCCGAACTGCAGCGCGGTGACGATGCCGAGTGCGGTGCCGGAGCCGGTGAGCGAGACGACCAGCCAGTCCTGGGCGATGCGCTGCATCCAGATGCCGGTGTTGGAGACCACCATGCCGCTGGCGAAGAGACGGTAGTTACGGATCGACAGCGAGGAGAAGGTGGCTGACTTCACGGCTGGGCAGGCCCCCCAAAGGACTTTCGGCGCCCCCGGGGCCCGACCGCCTCGGGATGCGAAAGTTAGCTTACCTTAGTACTTGGTTTTTGGTAACCCCCTATACCCGGTAGGTGGGCATTACCGGCAGCCGGGTGTCAGCTCGGTGTCATCTGTTGGTGAACGTCCGGGTTTCCTCGGGGAAACCGTCCGCGTCGAGGTGCACACCGCCTGTGACCTCGGCGATCAGGGCGGCGGCGGCCCGCGCGGAAGGCGGGCCGCCGGTGCCGTGCGGGCGCGGGTCGACGGGCCGTGCGAGGTGAGCCGAAACATCGCAGAACTCATAGATACTGCGCGGCCAGGCGTGGTCGGCGCGGCCCGCGAGGGCCGGCGGGAGCCGGGTGCCGGGGGCGTCCGCGCCGGCCGGGCGCACCCGCACTTCGAGCAGCCCGCGGTGCCGCAGGATGTAGCCGCCGTGGTCCGGGACCACCTCGCGGGTCAGGTCGGGGGCGATGGGGCGCAGGATCTCGCGCAGCACGATCCACGGGAGCATCTCGTGGCTGAAGACGGCGTGGTCGGCGTCGCCGGGGAGCGGGGGGTCCTCGTGCGGGGCGTGGATCGGGCCGCCGGGCAGGCGTGCGACGCCGCGCAAGCGCTTGGCCAGGCCGCGGACCAGGTGCCAGGCGTCAGCCTCGGGGCCGGTCGGGAGGCCCTGCGGGTAGCGGACGCGCAGGAGGTCGGCGTGCCGGCTGTCCAGGATCTTGGTGCGGGTGCGGCGGGTCTCGGCGACGTAGGCCAGGCCGAGGGAGGCCGCCGGGCCGGTGGCCGGCAGGCCCGCGTCGGCGCGGAGCATGGGGGTGAGGCGGAGGGGGCCGTGCCAGCGGATGGCTTCGGTGAGGAGGGTGGGGGCGGCGGGAGCGGCATGAGCCGAGGCGCGGTCGGCGTCGCCGGCGGGGGTCGGCCGGGGGACGGCGTCGGCGGCTGTCGGGTTCAGGGGCGGGGTCGCGGTGCGCTCCGCCGGCTGCGCTTGTGCCACGTCCGACGGGCCGGCCGGCCGCCAGCCCGGATTCCACGTCGCGACCAGCCCCGCGACCGTGGCCGGGGCCTGGAGCGCGGACAGCAGCAGCACCGGGTTGTCCCGGAGCAGGCGGTCAGTCCGCGCGGCGGGCTGGTCCGCGGAACGGGCGAAGGGCCAACGAACTGACAATGCGACCACATCGTCACTGTGTCAGCAGGCGGGTCGGGCTATACGTATCCGGGCTCAGATTCACCCGGTTGGCGCCGGCCGATCCCAGCCGGCGTCAGTCGGCGAAGTCCTCGGACCGCTCCTGGTCGAGCTTGTCGGCCTTGGCGATGTCGGTCCGATGGAAGTTCAGGTAACTCCGCGACGGCGTCGGCCCGCGCTGGTTCTGGTACCGCGACTGGTTGACGGCGGACCCGTACGGATTCTCGGCGGCCGAGGACAGCTTGAAGAAGCACAGCTGCCCGATCTTCATACCGGGCCACAGCTTGATCGGCAGCGTGGCGACATTTGAGAGCTCCAACGTCACATGCCCGGAGAACCCGGGGTCGATGAACCCGGCCGTGGAGTGCGTCAGCAACCCCAACCGCCCGAGACTCGACTTCCCCTCCAACCGCGCGGCGAGATCCTCCGGCAGCGTCACGACCTCGTACGTCGAGGCCAACACGAACTCGCCGGGATGCAGAATGAACGGCTCGTCCCCATCCGGCTCCACCATCCGCGTCAGCTCAGGCTGCTCCTGCGCCGGATCGATGTACGGATACCGGTGGTTCTCGAACACCCGGAAGAACCGGTCCAGCCGCACATCCACACTGGAGGGCTGCACCATCGCAGGTTCGAAGGGGTCCAGGACTACCCGGCCCGCCCCGATTTCAGCCCGAATGTCCTTATCTGAGAGCAACACGCACCCCACGCTACCGTGTCGAAGGCGCACCCCTCGCCGGGCCCCACACCCCGCGCCCCCGCGACGCAACCTCCGTGACGCGGTCCCGAGCGATCAGGTACAGTTGGCGCTCATACGGCGGCTCGCCGGGCGGATTCCCGCCGGTGGGCGCCCGTGCGGGCGTAGTTTAATGGTAGAACATGAGCTTCCCAAGCTCAGAGCGCGAGTTCGATTCTCGTCGCCCGCTCACTCGAAGAGAGCCCAGGTACCGGATTCCCGGCGCCCGGGCTCTCAGTGTTTTTACGCTCCCGGCGCCGGACCTGGTACGACGTTGATGTCCGCGGTGGCCGGACCTACGCTCGGCGCATGGTTTCATCGGGGGAAGTCACGATCCGTGCGGATCGGGGAACTCGTATCTTCATCTTCACCGTCCTGGGGCTCTTCCTGGCGGTCTGCGCGGCCTTGGCCGTCAGTTCGCTCGTGACCGCGCATACGGTCGCGCCCAGGGATGGGATGTCCGTCGCGTGGTTCGATGTGAGGGCGGTGACGACTGCGGTCGTCGCCATGACGCTCGGGACGTTGCTCACCTTGCTGTGCCTGCCCACGTACCTGGGTACGACGTGCATCCGGGACGACGGGCTGCTGATTGCCAAGCCGTGTCGGCGGGCGCGTCTTTTGCCCTGGTCGGAGGTCGACTATCTCTGGGTCGACGCCGTCGCGTACGGAAGGGGCGTTCCGACCAAGGGGCTGCGCGCGGTGTCGAGTGGGCACGGCCAGTTCCTGCCGGGGATCGTGAGCACCAGTCGCCCCGACTTTCAGCTGCAGGTGCAGGCGGTCGAGGCAGCCTGGCGCCTCGGCAACCCCCAGGCCGTGCTCGTCAGGAAGGGGGACCCCACCAAGAACAAGGCCCGCAGTCGGCTTCGTCGCAGGCGTCGGCGCTGAGCGCCTGCCGCCGGGCAGCCGTGGGCCGCCGCCTCAACACCGGGACCGAATCAGGCCCTGTCGTTCGAACTTTTGTGCGAGTATGGAGCCGTGACGGAACCGCGGCGCTACTTCGGGCTTGACTACCCACGGATCGTTCTCACCCTTCTCAGGATCCTTGTTCACGAGGGACCGGTTTCGATGGCCGCGATGCACCGCGAGCTCGGGCTTGACGTCCATCAGGACGCTCCTGGGTCGGATGTTCGGCACACGCTGCTGTCCGCGGTGCAGTTGCTCGCAGCGCTCGCGCAGGACAATGCCTCGGCGACCGGGCGGACGTTGGAGGAGGTCGTCGACGAGCTGTCGATCAAGCTTGAGTTGGCCAATACCGGGCCGTTGGATCGGGGGAGTCTTGGGCGGCGGGAGTGCGCCGATGCCGCCGACGCAGCCCAGGCCCCAGATGGCGACTCGGCCGGCTCGGCAGGCTCCGGCGAGGGCTCCGACCGCGAGTGCGACCGCTGATTGTCCCACTTGGTACATAAGCCCGCTTCACGCATTTCACCATCACTTTGTTTGCCATTCCGTGATCTACGCCCCCTGTCGCAACCCCCCGTTCATCGCCAGAATCAGCGACGCAGCCGGATGATCCGCCGCTGCGCACACCGCGGGCGCCGCCACCGTTGGCACCCGCGGGGTGCCGCTTCGACGAAGGAAGCTCACCGTGGCAAACCCCACAAACGCGACCTCTCGCCTCAAGGAACCGCTCAAGGGATCTCCCGAGGGGTCCCGCAAGGAATCGCGCAAGGGCGGGCGGGTCGCCGCCGCCGTCTCGATGGCCGGCACGTTGGCGGCCGGTTCGATGTTCCTCATCGGGGCCGGGGCCGCGCATGCCGCCACCTCGAATGTGCTGCCCGGGTCGAAGCCGACGTGGGCTTCGGCGAGTGCCGATCGCGGGTCGGCGCCGGCTGCGGCGCCGTTGGCCGTGCGGGTGTACCTGGCCGGGCGGGATCCGCAGGGACTCGCCGCTTACGCGCGGTCGGTCGCCGATCCCAAGAGTGCGGCATACCGGCACTTCCTGACGCCGGAGCAGATCCAGGCGCGGTTCGGCGCCAGTGCGGAGCAGATCGCGGCGGTCAAGGCGTGGCTGGGCGGGGCCGGACTCACGGTCACCGGGCAGACCGAGGACTACATAGCCGTGCAGGGCAGCACCGCGGCTGTCGCGGCCGCCCTGAACACCTCGTTCCACGAGTACGCCACGTCCGACGGCACGCTGCGCGCGCCCTCGCGCGACGTCAGCGTCCCGGCCGCCGTGCGCTCCGCGATCATCGGCATCGTCGGGCTGTCGCAGGACCGGACCGCGAACAAGCCGAACAACTCCGCCGGCAGCGACGCGAACGACAAGAAGACCGCCTCGGTCTCCCCCGGCGGTGTCCCCTACCTGGGCACCACGCCCTGCTCGGACTACCAGGGCCAGAAGCTCGCGACCGGCCTGCCGTCGCTCAACGGCCAGTCCGTCCCGTGGGCGGTCTGCGGCTACACGCCGACCCAGGTGCGCGGCGCCTACGGCGTCACCAGCACCGGCCTGACCGGCAAGGGCGTCACCGTCGCGGTCCTGGACGCCTACGGCCTGCCGAGCATGAAGGCCGACGCCGACGAGTACGCGACGCGGCACGGCGACAAGCCGTTCCGGCCGGGTCAGTACTCGGAGATCGTCACGCCGGGTCAGTGGACCGACCAAGCCGCGTGCGGCGAGCCCGCCGGCTGGGCCGGCGAGGAGGCGCTGGACGTCGAGTCGGTGCACGGCATGGCGCCCGACGCGAAGGTGCTCTACATCGGTGCGAACTCCTGCTTCGACACCGCCGGCGGGGGCGTCGCGGCTAACGGCGGCCTGTTGGACTCGCTGCAGCTCGTCGTCGATCACCACCTGGCGGACATGGTGTCCAACTCGTGGGGCGAGCTGATGCACTTCCTGGACCCGTCGGGCAACCCGGTGGACCTGGACCCGACGCTGATCAACGTCTACGAGCAGACCTTCCAGAAGGGCGCCGCCGAGGGCATCGGCTTCTACTTCTCGGCCGGCGACTGCAGCGACGACAACCCGGCCAGCGGCTGCGGCTCGGGCGCCGGCTCCTCGCGCTCGCAGGCCGAGTACCCGACGTCCTCGCCGTGGGTGACCTCGGTCGGCGGGACCAGCATCGCGATCGGCGCGGACAAGCGGATCCAGTTCCAGACCTCGTGGCAGACCTCGACGTCGGCGCTGGCGACCGGCGGCACGGCCTGGACTCCGGCGTCGTACCTCTACGGCGGTGGCGGCGGCACCAGCGACGTGTTCGCGCAGCCGTGGTACCAGAGCTGGCTGGTCCCGGCCTCGCTGTCCAGCACGCTGCTGAACGGCACCGCGACCTCGCCCAAGCGCGTGGTCCCTGACGTCGCGGCCTACGGCGACCCGAGCACCGGCTTCCTGCAGGGCTACACCCAGCAGCTGCCGGACGGCTCTACCGCCTACGCCGAGTCCCGCATCGGCGGCACCAGCCTGGCGGCCCCGACGTTCGTCGGCGTCCAGGCCGACGCACAGCAGGCGCAGGGCGGCCCGATCGGCTTCGCGAACCCGGAGATCTACCTGCGCGCGACCTTCGGCCTGTTCACCGACGTGACCGACCACCCGCGCACGAACTCGCCGCTGGCCGTGGTCCGCGGCAGCACGACGGCCCCCGCGCTGCGGCAGTTCGGCCAGGGCGTCGACCTGCACGCGACGAAGGGCTACGACAACGCGACCGGCGTCGGAACCCCGAACGCCTGGTACCTGGAGTCGTTCCGGTAGGCGCCGAGATCCATCGACGCTGATCGCTGCCGGGGTCCCTTCGGGGACTCCGGCAGTTCGGGCCCCGTCAGGCCGAAGAGGTAAGTCGCGCGATCCCCTCGCTGAGCTCGGCATGATCCGCCGCGGCGGCGAACCCGACGCGGATGTACGCCGCGGGAGCCTCGGCTGCGAAGTTGCCACGACCGGGGCTCACCGCGACCCCCCGGCTGCGCGCGCCACGGACCACCGCCAGGTCGTCCTCGCCGGGCGCGAGCCGGATCCACAGGTGCAGTCCGCCTGCGGGAATCCGGGTCAGCGTCCAGTCGGGGCGCGCGAGCTCCACAGCCGCGGCAGCCGACGCGCAGCGCTCCCGCAGCGCCGTGCTCAGAGTTCTGAGATGCCGATCCCACGACGGCGAGCCCAGGATCTCCAGCGCGGCCTCCTGCATCGGCCGCGCGACGAAGAAGTCGTCGACGCGCCGCAGCGCACGCAGCCGCTCCAGCACCGGGCCGCGGGCCACCAGCGCCCCGATGCGCAGGCTCGGCGCGGCGGGCTTCGTCAGCGACGTGACGTACACGACCGTCCCGTCGCGGTCGTCCCAGACCAGCGGCGGCGGCACCGGTCCGCCGTGGCCGAGGTGGCGGGCGAAGTCGTCCTCGACGAGGAACGAGCCGGCGGCCCGGGCGATGTCGACGACCTGCCGCCGACGCTCCGCCGCCAGTACCGTCCCCGTGGGGTTGTGGAACGTCGGCTGGCAGTACAGCAGCCGCGCACCGGTCATCGCGAACGCGTCGGCCAACAGATCCGGCCGAAGCCCGTCGTCGTCGAGCGGAACCGGGACCGGCCGCAGACCGGCGGCGCGGGCCGCCTCGACGGCCACCGGATAGGTCGGCGACTCCATCAGGATCGGGCTGCCCGGAGCCGCGAGCGCGCGGAACGCCATCGACAGCGCGCCTTGCCCTCCGGAAGTGATCAGCACGTCCTCCGCCGTCACGCCACCTCCGACTGAGCGCGCGAACATCGCGCGCAACGCCTCCAACCCGGCGACCGGCGCGCGGTCCCAGGCGTCGATCCGCCGTGCTGCGCGGGCCAGGGCCGAGCCCAGTACACCGGTCGGCTGAAGCGAGCGGTGCAGGTATCCGCCGTCGAGCAGGATCGTGCCCTCCGGCGCCGGGCCCAGGGCGGCGGTGATCTGGTCCGTGCCGACGGATCGGTCGGCAAGCGCTACCGTCTGCCAGGCGGTGTCGGCGATAGCACTTTCCCGGCGAGCCCGGGACGCGACGAACGTGCCGCTTCCGGTCCTGGTGACGACCACGCCCTCGGCCGCCAGCCGCGCGATGGCACGCGCCACCGTCACCGGGCTCACCTGGTGTTCGGCGACGAGTTCCCGGCTGCTCGGCAGCCGATCGCCGGGAGCCAGCCGGTCCGCGAGTCGGCGGAGGCGGTCCGCCAACGCGACCGTGGTGCTATCGTCATTCATGAATGATGATGATAGCGCTACAGATCTCCTTGCCGAAGCGCTACTCGACGTGGCCGCCCTCCGGGCCGAGACCCCCGGCTGTGCCGAAGTAGTCCACTTCAACAACGCCGGCTGCGGCCTGATCCCGGCGCCGGTGCTGCGCCCCGTGCTGGAGCACCTGGAGCTCGAAGCCCGCATCGGCGGCTACGAGGCGGCCGCGCGACGATCCGAGGCCGTGGCGGACTTCTACGCGGCGATCGGCTCGGTCGTCGGCTGCGCGCCGGAGAATATTGCGTTCGCCAGCAGCGCCACGCACGCCTTCGCCACCGGCCTTTCCGCGATCCCCTTCGAGCCCGGCGACGTCATCCTGACCACGCGCAACGACTTCGTCTCCCACCAGATCGCCTTCCTGTCGCTGCGCAAGCGGCTCGGCGTCCAGATCGTGCACGCCCCCGACGCGCCCGAAGGCGGCGTCGACGTGACGGCGATGGCCGAGCTCATGAAGCGGCACCGGCCCCGGCTCGTCGCGGCCACGCACATCCCCACCAACTCGGGCCTGATCCAGCCGGTCGCCGAGATCGGCCGGCACTGCCGCGCCCTGGACCTGCTGTACCTGGTGGACGCGTGCCAGTCGGTGGGCCAGATCCCGGTCGACGTCGAGGCGATCGGCTGCGACCTGCTCACCGCGACCTGCCGCAAGTACCTCCGAGGGCCGCGGGGATCCGGCTTTCTGTACGTGTCCGACCGGGTTCTGGACGCCGGATACGAGCCGTTGTTCATCGACATGCACGGCTCACGCTGGGTGGCGCCGGACCGCTATCAGCCTGCTGAGACGGCGGCGCGGTTCGAGGACTGGGAGTTCCCGTACTCGACCGTCCTGGGCTGCGCGGCGGCCGCGCGGTACGCGGAGGGCGTCGGCATGCAGGCCGGCGGCACGCGGGCTCTGGCGCTGGCGGCGGACCTGCGTACGCGGCTGAGCGCGATCCCCGGCATTCGCGTCCTGGAGCGGGGCACGGCGCTCGGCGCCCTTGTCACGTTCACCATCGAGGGCTGGGAGCCGCAACCGTTCAAAGCGGCGCTGGACGCCCGCGGCATCAACTCCGCGCTCAGCTTCCGCGAGTTCGCAGTGTTCGACTTCGGGGACAAGAACGTCGACTGGTGCCTGCGCTTGTCGCCGCACTACTTCAACACCGAGGAGGAAGTCGCCGCCGTCGCCTCGGCGGTCGCGGAACTCGCCACGCCAAGGGGCATCCGGTGACCACTCAGCACGCAGCCCCAGCGACCCCCGCGGACCCGGCCGATTCCCCCGACGCCCCCGACTCTCCCGCACGCAGCCTGTGGCACCACCCCGACTTCCTCAAGTTCTGGTTCGGCGAAACGGTGTCGCTGCTCGGCACGCAGGTCTCGACCCTGGCACTGCCACTGACCGCGATCTCGACCTTCCACGCCTCGAACGCCGAGGTCGGCCTCCTGCGCTTCCTCCAGCTCGTGCCCTACATCGGCCTGGCGCTCGTCTTCGGCGCGTGGGCGGACCGCGTCCGGCGGCGGCACGTCATGATCGCGACGAACCTGGTCCGGATGGTCCTGGTCGGCCTGGTCCCGATCCTCGCCGCCGCACACGCTCTGTCCATGCCGCTGCTCCTCGTGATCGCGTGCGCGGTCGGCGTCGCGTCGGTGCTGTTCGACGTCAGCTGGATGCCCTACGCCCCGACGCTCGTGGACGGCGACGAGCGCCGCTACGTCGAAGTCAGCGCGAAGATGGGGATGAGCTCGTCGGCTTCGGACGTCGCGGGGCCGGGGCTGGCCGGCCTGCTAGTGTCGGTGCTGAGCGCGCCGACCGCCCTGATCGTGGACGCCTGCAGCTACGCGGTCTCCGTCGCCTCGCTCGCGGCGATCCGCAAGCGCGAGCCGCGTCCGGTCCCCACGCGGCGACGGAACCTGCCGCGCGAGATCCGCGAAGGCCTGGCGTGGGTCTTCGGCACGCGTGTCCTGCGTTGGCTGGCGTTCGTCGGCTTCTGCTGCAACTTCTCGATGATCACGGTCTGGACGATGTTTCTGCTCTACGGCACGCAGGAGCTGCATCTGGCCGCCTCGACGCTGGGAGCGATCTTCGCGACGGCCTCCGTCGGCGGCCTGATCGGCGCGGCGGTCTCCCGCAGGGTGCTCGCGCGGTTCCGGATGGGCCGGGTCTACTTCTGGGCCCAGACCGCACTGCTGGCCGGCCCGGCGCTGATCGCCGTGGCGAGCGGCCCGAAGCCAGCGGTAGTGGCGCTAGTGACAGTGTCCTTCTTCACCACATACCTCGGCCTCGGGATCGCGAACGTGGTGATCGTCAGCCTGCGCCAGGCCGCGACCCCGCCCCCGCTGCTGAGCCGGATGACGGCCTGTTTCCGCATGCTGCTGTTCGGCGGGGGCGCCCTCGGCGGCCTGACGGCCGGCCTGCTGTCCGGCGCGGTGGGCGACCGCAACGCCCTGATCACGGCCGCCGCGCTCTCGGCCGCGGTGATCGTGGCGTTGGCGGTCTCCCCGGTGAGCCGGTTGCGCGACCTGCCGGGCTAGGAGGACAGGGTCCTTACAAGGCGACGATCCCGCCGCCGTCGGCGGACCGGTACGCCGCCATGATCAGGTCCAGCACCACCGATCCCTCGGCCTCGGTGTGGATCGGCCGCTCACCGGTGGCGAGACAGTGCACGAAATGCTCGATCTCAGCAGTGAACGTGTCGACTGCCGGAAAGCGGCGGTCCCGCGAGCCGCCGTCGACCGTCTCCAGGCTCAGCCACTCGGCACCGCCGCGCAGCGAGCCGTTGGAGCCGAAGACCGAGAACCGCTCGGTGTCCGACGGCGGCTGGTAGGCCCAGCTGGTCGCGATGTTGCCGACCACGCCGTTGTCGAAGCGAACCAGCACCTGCGCGGAGTCCTCGGCGTCCAGGAAGCCCAGGCGGTGGTTCGCGAGCATCGCCGTGACCTGCGTCGGCCGACCGCCGGCGAGGTGCACGAGCAGGTAGGAGGGGTGGTAGCCGGTGTCGATGAGCTCGCCGCCGCCGCTGGTCGCGGAGCTGGCGCGCCAGCCCGCCGATTCGGCGGTCATGGAGGTGCGGAAGGCGTCGTTGGTGCGGACCTCGTAGATGTCGCCGAGTTCGCCGGCGTCGATGATCTGCTTGGCGGTGACCACGGACGGCAGGAACAGCTGGTTGTGCGCGCACATCAGGGTGACGCCGGCGTCCGCCACCGCCTCGCGGACCCGTGCCGCCTCCTCGGGAGTCGTGCACAGCGGCTTCTCGCACAGGATGTGCTTGCCCGCCCGCGCCGCCGCGATGGCGGCGGCGGCGTGCAGGTGGTGCGGCAGGCAGATATCGACCGCGTCCACGTCCGCGGCCAGCATCGCGTGGTAGTCCTCGTAGGGGGTCGCGTCGAGTTTGTCGGACAGCGCCTCGGCGGCGGCCGGGGCGATGTCGCTCACCCCGGTGACCCGAACGGCTTCGGGCATCTGCGCGTAGGACTCGCCGTGCAGGCCGGCGATGCCCCCGGCGCCGATGATCCCGACCTTCAACTGCTTCGCCATGATGTGTCCCTGTCACTCGTGCGGGCGCGAGACGGCAGTGCCCGTCGCGGCGCTCGCATTGGCCATGGTCACCAGCTCGGTGAGGTTGCGCGCCGCGCTCAGGTTGGCTTCGTCGAGCGTTCCGGCGGCGGTGTGCCCGACCCACAGCTCGAACGGCGTCGGGCCGTCCTGCTCAGCGGCCTCCAGATCGGCTGGCCGGCCGTCCTCCCACAGCTGGAAACTGTCGCCGGAGTAGCCGTAGAACAGGCTCGCGCCGTTCCAGTGGAGTTCGATGGTGAAAGGGCTGTAGCCGGGGGTCACGAAGCCGGTCTCCGCGACGCCGATCGCGCCGTTGCCATAGCCGAAGGTGACGACCGAGTTGTCGTCGACCCCGCGGCCGGTCATCTGGCCGTAGACAGCCGAGACCGACACCGGGAGCCGGCCGAAGAAGTGGTCCAGCAGATAGACCGGATGGCACCCGAGGTCGGTGAAGGCCCCGCCGACGGCCTCCTCGGGATCGTAGAAGCGCTTGGGCAGCCAGTCCTTGATGGATCCGTCGTGCGCCAGCCGGACCCGCGCGTACGTGAGGTCGCCGTACTGACCCGAGCGCAGCAAGCGGTCGACAGTCAGCGTGTAGTGCTCGTGGAGGCGCGGTAGGGCGACCGTCAGAGCGACCCCGGCCTCGCGCGCGGCGCCGACGATCGCGTCCACCTCGCCGAGGTCCACGCCGAGCAGCTTCTCGGCGAAGACGTGCTTCCCGGCGGCCACGGCGCGCAGCATGACGTCCGCGTGCTCGACCGTCGCCGTGGTCACGACGACCGCGTCGACGTCACCGGCCAGAACCGCGTCCAGGTCGGGGAAAAACGGGACTCCCCACCGCTCGGCGGCCTCGGCCCCCCGCTGCGCGTCGGGGTCCCACACCGCGACCAGCTCGGTACCGGGATGATCGCGGATCATCTCGGCATACCCCGTGGCATGCACATGCCAGAAACCCAGGATCGCCACTTTGAGCATTGCGGATTCCACCTCTCAGGACTGGATGACAGGACTGGCTGAACGGTGACTGGCTGAACGCTGACTGGATAGACGGGGAAGGGAGGTCTGGCTACTTGAGTGCGCCCTGCGTCATGGCCTGGACGATCCGTCGCCCGGCCCACAGATAGAGCAGGATCATGGGCATCACCAGGATGACGATCCCGGCGAACAGTCCGCCCCAGTTCGAGGTGTACTGCATCGACTCGTACAGCCCCAGCAGGGTCGCCGGCAGCGTCCGCTGCTGCGGATCGCCGACCACGACGAGCACGAACAACGTCTCGTTCCACAACGCCACGGTGTTCAGCACGAGCGCCGTCACCAGCCCGTGCCGGGCCAGCGGAACCATGATCTGTACGAAGGTCCGGGTGGGCCCGGCGCCGTCGACGGCGGCCGCCTCCTCGATCTCGGTGGGCAGCGACCGGAAGTACATGGTGAGCAGATAGACGGTGAAGGGCAGGGACAGGACGATGTAGATCAGCACCAGCGAGATCCGATCGTCCCACCATCCGGTGACCCACTCCGTCATGAAGGTCGACAGGTCGTTGGACATCAGGAAGAACGGCACCACCAGAGCCTGCGCGGGAATCCCCATGCCGACGGCGAAGTATGTGACGACGCGCGAGGCGCTGCGCCGGTCCGACCGGGCCAGCACGTAGGAAGCCGGAGTGGCGAGGACCATCGTGAGCACAGCGGCGGCGGCCACCACGACGACCGAACTGAAGGCCGCCCGCCCGAACCCGGACACGGACCAGGCCACGCTGTAGTTCCGCCACTGCGGCGACTTCGGCAGGCCGAACGGGTCCGCGAAGATCTCCCGGGTGGTCTTGAGCGAGGAGACCACGACCCACAGGGTCAGGACCACGAGCATCCCGACCCACAGCCACAACCCGGCGCGGACCGCCCCGCCCAGCAGCGTGTCCAGACGGTCGATCGGCCGGCGGCCCCGGGCCGGTCGCGCCCCGGCCGACACCGGAGCAGGGCCTGAAGGAGCACCCGAGGTGGCGAGCTTGTCAGCGACCGGACTCACAGTTCCACCACCTCCGACCGCAGCAGCCGCCGCAGCGTCACCACGAGCACGGCGGTCAGCAGGAACATCACGACGCCGACGGCCGCCGCCGACCCGAGCTGCGGCGTCCCGGAGATCCCGCCGGTGACCGCCAGATACTGCTCGACGGCCGCACTGCGGGCCTGGACCGGCGGCGTCCCGGCGGTGCCGGTGAAGGCGATCACGATCTCGAACGTCTTCACCGAGCCGATCACCCACAGCACGGCGCCGGTGGAGAAGGCGTCACGGCTGAGCGGGAAGGTGAGGTACCGGAACTGCTCGACGCGGTTCGCCCCGGCCAGCCGCGCCGACTCGTAGAGCTCCTCCGGGATCGCGTCGACCCGGGACATCATGATCGCCACATAGAAGCCGGTCGCGGTCCACACCACCGCCGCGATGATGCACTTGAAGATGAGATCCGGTCCGAGCCACCCCCGGGTCAGTGTGTGGAGCCCGACGTCCGACAGCAGCCGGTTGAGCGCGCCGTCGGGGTTGAGCAGGAAGCCGACCGCCGTGCCGATCGCGATCGGCGACAGGATGCTCGGCACGAACAGCACCGACCGGACGAACGCCCGCCCCCGCATCTCGCGCACCACGATCATGGTGAGGAAGGTCAGCGCGAAGACGAACACGCCGCCGAGCACGACCAGGATCAGGGTGTTGCGGAACGCGGTGAGGAACACCGGGTTGGTCAGCATGGCGCGGTAGTTGGCCAGGCCGGTGAAGCGGGCCGGCGTCCCCAGGCCCTCCCATCGGGTGAAGCTGTACCAGATGGTCACGGCCGACGGCGCGATGAACAGGACTGTGTAGATCAACAGAGCGGGAAGCAGGTAGGGAACGTAGATCCGGTCCCGTTCCCCGCGGACTCCGCCGACAGTGCGCGTGCGCGTCATGGGTCGGCTTCAGTGATAGGAGGCGGTCTGCGACTTGCCCATGCTGACGAACTGCTGGGCGCTGATCTTGCCGGAGAGGAGCTGGTCGTCCAGTGGCAGGAAGACGTCGTTCCACCAGCCGGAGTACAGGCTCGACGCCCCGTCGTCGGTCGGCTGGGAGGCCGTGGCGCCGACGATGGCCTGCTGCGCGGCGAGCAGCATCGTCGGCGCCGGCACGTCGGACCGCGAGGGGATGTTCAGCGCCTTGGTGGAGATCTGGCTCATGTACTTCTTCTGCGCCATGAAGGCCAGGAACGACTCGGCGGTGCTCACATTCGGCGACTTGGGGTTGAGGCTCCAGCCGAGCGTGCCGACCTCCACGGAGCTCTTCCCGCCGGGCACCGACGGGAACAGGAACATCTGGGCCTGGAACCCAGAGGCCTGATACTTCGAGGTCTCGCTGTTCAGCCAGGTGCCGTTGATGTTCATGTCCTCGGTGCGCGAGGCCCACTGGTTCTGCGCGGCCGGGTACTTCGTCGCCATGTAGTCGGGTTCGAACAGGCCCGCCTTCACCAACCGCTCGACGTCCCGGGCGGCGGCGAGCACCGCCGGGTCGTCCCAACCGGCCGGGCTCCTGCCCAGCGCGGCCATGGTGCCCGGGCCGCCGTGCCGCATCAGGAGCCAGTAGATCCAGTAGGCGTTGTAGCCGTTGACCGTGCCGTCCTGGGCGAAGGGCGCGTGCCCGGCGGCCTTCAGTTTCTCGGCCGTGGCCAGCAGATCGTCGAAGGTCGCCGGCGGGTTGGCGGCCCATTCCGGGTGGGTGGCCGCGTCGAACCAGATCCCGCTGGAGATGACCGTGTAAGGGATCAGCGCCAGGCCTGTGCTGTCCGAGGAAGCCTTCAGGGCCTGGGACGGCATGACGTCGCCGACCTTGTCGCCCTCGTTGGGGACGGGCAGGGTCAGAACCCCGGACAGATCGGCGACCAGGTTGTGGGAACGGAAGTCGCCGATGTGGTCGGAGGCGTCGTCGTAGACGTCCGGCGCCTTGCCGACCGCCCCGGCGTTCTTCACCTGGTTCGGGTAGTCCCGTCCCAGCCACTTCACATCGACGGTGACGCCCGTGGCCTTCTCGTAGTCGGCGATGGCCTGGGAGAATATCCGCGCCTGCGGCTCGCTGGATATCCACGAGGACCAATAGGTGATCGTGGGGTGGGTCGCCTTCTCGGCCCCGGTCTCCTTGGTTCCACACGCGGTGACGCCGAGCGCCGCGACCGCCGCGATGGCGACACCGGTCAGGGGTGTACGTCGGCGGATCCGTCCGTGCATTACTGCTCACCTCAGTTCGAAAGGACGTCCTGGATTGCGCATCCGATCTTGGAGTGTGGCTGTCCGCGGACGCCAGCACGCCCCCCGGCGTGCGGGCGGTTCGAGGGGTCTTCGAGGCGGTGGTTCGGCGATATACGGGCTTTAAATAACTAACTTTAAGTTAATATTCTGCCGACAGGGCGTCAAGGGCGGGACGAGGCGACTCTTCCCCCGATTTGCGAAGGAGGCGGCCCGTGACCGTGAACAGCGGCGACCGATCACTGCTGCGGCGGATCAATCTGCTGGCGACACTGCGCAGCGCGCGCGAAGCGCCGAAGACCATCGCCGCGTTCGCCACCTCCACCGGGCTGTCCCGGACGGCCGCCGAGGCGGTGGTGCTGGATCTGGTGGACCTCGGCTGGCTGGTCGAGGCCGGGCAGGGCGGGCATCCGGGCGCGGGGCGGCCGGCGCGGCACTACCGGCTGCGGGCCGAGGCCGGCGTCCTGCTCGGTGTGGACGCCGGGCCGCACAACATCGTCGTGACGGTCGCGGACCTGCGGGGCGAGCCGCTGGGATCGGCGCATCACGCCGTGCCCCAGGCGGCGTCGCCCCGCTCGCAGGTCGACGCGGTGCCGGCCGTGATATCCCAGGCCCTTGAGCGGTCCGGCCGGTCGCTGGCGGACGTGTGGGTCACGGCGGTCGGCGTGCCCGGCATCGTGCGTCGGGGGCGCGTCGCGCAGGTGGTGGGCTCGGCGGACAGTCCGGAAACGGATCTGGCGGGGCGTCTCAGAGCTCTGTTGGGCTGCCCGGTCCTGCTGGAGAACGACTGCAATCTGGCCGCCGTCGCCGAGCACTGGCGCGGTGTCGCACAGGATGTGGACGACATGGTGTTCGTGCACTCCGGGAACCGGACGAGCGCCGGGCTCGTCCTGGCCGGCCGGCTGTACCGCGGGCACACCGGCGGCGCCGGCGAGATCGGGGCTCTGGCGCAGGTCGGGTGGGAGGAAGCGCCGACCCGGCTGGAAGCGCTGCTGGCCGGGGGCCGCGCCCGGTCCCGCAAGGAGGTGTTCGCGCTCGCGAGCCGGGGCGACGCGGAGGCGCTGGCCGCGGTCGACGCGTTCAGCCAGGGCCTGGCCTTCGGGATCGCGGCGCTGGCGCTGGCGGTCGATCCGCAGCTGGTGGTGATCGGGGGCGGCAACGTCCGCGCTGGGGACACGCTCCTGACCCCGTTACGACGGTATATAGACGAGTTCACGTACTCGCGCGTCCCGACGGTCGGCGTCTCCTCGCTCGGCAACCAGTCGGTCAGCCTCGGAGCCGTCCGGCTCGCACTGGACGCCGTCGACGAGTTCCTGGAGGCGGCGGTGACCGCCGCCGCCGGGTTCCCGCCGCCGACGGTGGCGGCGTTCGCCGGCATCGGCGCGCGGGACGACCGTTGAGGTTCGCCTACCTCCGAGCCCGAGCCGAGATCCGCTCGTCCCGGTAGGACTTGGCGTACTTGCGGACGGTCAGCTCCTTGAAACCGAGGGAGTCGGCGAGTTCACGGACGGCGTCGTTGCGGGTCGGGCCGTGGTCGCTCAGCAGCGGGTGGTCGTGGTTCGAGCCCTGGTCGGTCAGGTGGTCGGCGGCGTCGTAGAAGGCTTGCTTGGCGCTCTGGCGGCCGGAGCCGTTCGCGGTGCTGACCGGAGGTACGGGAGGATCCGCGGGCTCATCCGGTTCAGCCTCCTCGACGGGCTCGACCCGCTCGACCCGCTCTACCCGTTCGACCGGCTCGGGCAGTTCCTGCTTCACGACCGCGGCAGGGGCCGGTCGCTGGGCCGGGATCGCGGCCGGCGGCCGGGAGCGCAGTTCATTGAGATCCCGTTCCAGATCGGCTATTCGGCGCCGGGCCGCGGCTTTCTCGTTGTTCCACAACTGCTCGGCACTAGTCCGCTCGCGCCGCTCGATCTCCATATTGGCCGCCAGCTCACGGCGGGACCGTTCGGACTTCTCAAGTTCGATGTCTGTCTCGACCGTCCGCGCCCGGACCGTCTCCAGCTCATCGCGCAGCTTGGACACCTGCTGGGCGAAGTCGGCCCGCTCCTTCTCGGCCGCCGAGATCGCGGCCGCCTGGTCGGCCTTCAGAGTCCGGGTGAGCTCTTCGAGCTTCGCGGCCGCCTCCTGCGCCGCCGCCTTCGCCGCCTCCCGTTCCTCGGTCAGCAGTCCGGTGAGTCGGCCGACCTCGGCCGCGTGCTCGTCCGCCTGGTCCTTGGCCTGCCGGAGCTCGGTCTGCGCCTCGTCGATGCCGAGCCGGGCCTGGGCGTCGGCGACGGCCTGGGCGCCGAGGGCGCTCATCAGGGCGCTGGGATCGGCGTGCAGACGTGCGTGCCGCTGGAGTTTGGCCTTCGCCTTGGCCTCGCGGGCCGCGATCCGTTGGACGGCCCCGTCCCGGGCGTTGTGCTCCTTGAGGATCCTCAGCTTGTCCGAGACCCGGAGGTAGCGCTCGAAGTGCCGGTTGGCGTCCAGGTCGGACAGCGTCGAGCCGTCCGCCGAGGCCAGGCCCAGCCGGATACCGAGCTCGCGGGGAGTGAAGCGCCACCGGATCTTCTCCAGCGGCTTGCCCTCCTCCTCAGCCTTCCGCTTACGGGCCTTGAGCCACAGGTCCAGCAGGTCCAACGTCCACAGCACCGCTATGACCGCCGCGACCAGGAGGCGGAACAGGCCCTCCCGGAATCCCGAGGAGTCGCTGGCCGACATGCCGCCGGAGGAGATCGCGAGGATCCACAGCATCACGGCGTAGATGAGCCAGTTGCCGGCTTCCTCGGCCTTCTCCAGCGCCTTGAGGCCGAACGCCAGGATCAGGATCTCCAGGAACGGGAACATGACGATCTTGTAGGCCAGCGACATGTGCATGACGTCGCCGAAGAAGTGCCACATGCCGGAGGCCTGGACCATGGTCGCCATCAGGGTGCCGAGGGCGACCAGCCCGCGGACCTTGACCGACCGGTCCTTGCCGTGGAGCTTCCAGACCAGCAGGCCCACCAGGGCGAGCACGATCGCGACCGCCACGCCGCCGAGAACCATCGACGGCACCGGATGTTTGTCCGCCCAGGACTGCACGTGCTTCCAACTCATGCCGCCCCCCTGGTCCCGGATTCCGTTTTTCACGCGGCAAGCGTAGGGGGCGTCCCTCATCCGCGGTAGCCGGGACCAGAATCAAGGGACGAACAGAACCCGTATTCATCGCGGCGCCCTGCTCGCCGTGCGGCCAACCCATCCAACTCACTCAGAGCCGGCCGCGATATACGAAGAAACCCCGCATCTGAAGCGTCTGTGTGAATTGCGGGTTTCCATCCCTTGTTTCCGGCTGCGGTCGGCGAGTCCGTGCAGAACAGAAGCATCCGCGAGTATCAGCGTTCGTAGTCGGCGACTGAACCCCTGTATGTCAGGATTCGGATGCTTCTGACTGGATCATGCTCAGATGCCTGTGATGCCTTTCTTTACCGAGATAGGCTCGCTTCGCGGCGAATGAAAAGCCAGCTCAGAGAAGGGGAGGGCGATCGAATGACCGTGTTTACCGTGTCTTTCTGCGGGACGGCGTGCACCCGGGACGAGGGTGAGACCTCACGCAGCGACAGCGATATGCGGATCTACGGCTCGGAAACGGGCTACATCCCGGTCCGCATCCACAAGGAGATCTCCGGCGATCTGCACGCCACCCGGCCCAGCGTGACGGTGCGCGGGGTGGGGCAGAACGACTGGAGCCAGCCCGGGAACACCAGCGAGCCGCTGGTACTGAGCGGTCCGCTCAAGGTTCCCAGCGATCTGCTCAGCGAAGCGCAGAAGTACTCCGGCGGTGACCGGCGCTCGACCACCTCACAGCTCACCGGCTGGGAGGCAGCGGCCCTGGCCTTGCACGGCGCGAACCTCGCGGCCGGCAGCGGCGCGGAGGCGTACAACTTCATCGGGCACAGCCGCGGTGCCGTGGAGGCCATCATGGCCGCCTGGTTCATCCAGGCGTACGGCCCGCCGGCGGTGAAGAACATCCCGATCCGCATCATCGCCATCGACCCCGTTCCGGGGCCGGGCCAGTGGTACGGGATCCTCACCCAGCTCCCGCCGAACGTGATCTCCTACGTCGGCGTCACCGCGTGGGACCACCTGGACACCGGCTTCAACGGCCTGGTGCCCCGGCCCAACGCGAAGATGGCCGGGAGCACCCAGACCCTGTCGCTGGGCGGCGGCTGGATGAGTCTGGCGGACAACTATCAGCTCACTGATCCACTGGCCGCGCCCAAGAGCGGCGCGACCCAGCCCAGCGACTACACGCTGTTCGCGTGCCGCGGCCGGCACGGGACGGTCGCGGGCAACGCGACCGCCGACGGGCAGTACGACCCGGCCAACGTCAGCGCGAGCGTCGCGCGGGTCGGGCAGCTGGTCTACAAGCTGGCCCGGGGCTACCTCACGCAGTGGGGCACGGTCTTCGCCGCCAAGTCCGCGGTCGGCCAGAGCGCGCTCCAGCTGCGGCAGGAGATCCACCTCGACCACGCGCAGCTCGACACCATGGCCGGCGGGCCGCTGCGGGACAGCGTGAAGCCCCTGCGTCCGTACGTGCGCCGGGTGTCCTCGATCTCCGGAAGCATCCCGTGGAACACGTACTACCTCGAAGACGTGGTGGGCGATCCGCCGTACCGGCAGCCGTATCCGGTGACGGCGGCCGCCAGCAAGGACGGCGGCTGGGTCCGATGGAACTTCCTGTAGACGAGAGCGAGTGAAGCCATGACTGAGATCGACAGTGTGCAACAGAAGGTCCAGGGCTACTTCAGCGCTCGTTCTGGACGCAGCTACATCCGGCTCCTGGACACCCCGCGGGTCTGGGGGATGCCGTTCGGCCCGGCCATCATGGATCAGGCCTGGGCGCGGCAGGCCGACTTCGAGCGGGCGCTGGAGGAGTGCGTCCAGAAATCGTTCTACCGCTGCGACCTGTCGTCGCTGAACTGCCCGGACCCGGACTGGGCCGGCATCATCATCGGCGCGATGGACACCGCGCTGAGCGCGAAGTCGGGCCGGGCCGCCCCGACGCAGTTCCGGTTCCTGTTCGGCCAGACACCGATGGTGCCGGTCGGTGAGCCGACGAACTACACGCTCTTCAAGCAGGCCCTCATCCGCCTGGTGCGGGACCGGGGCTCGGCCTGGGAGAAGCTGCCCGACATCTGGCTGGGCCGGTTCTACCGGCTGCGGGAGGGCTTCCTGGACGCGCTGCAGATGAAGGTCTTCGGCAACGACAGCATGTTCTCCAGCGACGACACCAAGATGACCTGGAACCACTCCAAGATCGTGGTCGTCGACGGGACCACCGCGCTGGCCGGCGGCCACAACCTGAACATGGACCTGTTCCGGAGTTATCCGCCGGTCCACGACCTCTCGGTCGTCGTCCACGGCCCCGGCGCGGCCGGCGCCCAAAGCTACCTGGACCAGCTGTGGGCGGTCGGCAACGACCTGCTGAGCTCCGAGCAGCTGGACGCGGTGAAGCTGACCTGGAACAACCGCGACCCCGCCACCTCGCGGCCGGCCAACCCGCTCACCGCGCCGGCAGCCGTCCAGTACGTCAGCGCCCACCAGGCGGCGATCGTCAAACTGCACGACGGTGATCCCAAGCCCGCCCCGCCGATCGTGCCGCCGCCCGGCCCGGCGCCCGGCGACATCCGCGGCCAGGACCTGGCGACGGTTCCGGAGCTCACCGTGAGCCCCTTCCCGATCCGGGTCATGTACCCCGAGTACGACGCGCTCACCGAGTACAAGCCGGCCACCGGGATGCTGGCGGTGGGCAAGTACTGGCGCAGCGGCACGGACTTCCAGAACGGGTCCGAGCTGATGAAGCAGCAGCTGATATCGGGGGCGAAGCGCTCGATCAAGATGTCGCAGATGGACCTCATCAGTGCCTGGAAGAAGAACTGGTCGGACCACGTGGTCTGCCAGTGGCTGATCCAGGCGCTGATGGCCACCAAGGGGCTGACGGTCCAGGTCGTCGTCTCTCCGCTGGACGCCGGCGCCGGCGCGGAGGGCGACCAGTACTCGTTCGGGTCCGGAGCCGTCCGCACCTTCGACCTGATCAAGTACTACATGACGCACGACGTCGCGACCGACGCCGCGCTCCCCGACCCGGGCGGCGCACGCGCCGAGGCGCTGAGCCGGCTGTCCGTGGCACCGCTCTATTACACGGACGCTGTGCCGGTCGGAAGCACGGTCGAGGGCGACACCTACAAGTGGCCGGGGCTCCCCAAGGACGGGTACACGGCCACCCTCAAGCAGCCGCCGCTGAGCGAGCAGCCGCCGAAGGCGGGCGTGATCGGCAGCGCCGCGACGTCTGTCCTGAACGCGAGCGGCTACATCTACAACAAGGTCCCGTCCGCACCCGGCAACCACGCCAAGCTGACGATCATCGACGACGAGGCGTACGTCGTCGGTTCGGACAACCTGTACCCGGGCTCGCTGTCGGAGTTCAACTACCTCATCGAGGGTCCGGAGGCCGTGGGCGAGCTGCTCAAGTCCTACTGGCAGCCGCTGTGGAAGTACGCCGGGCCGCACGCCCGGACGGAGAACAACGACCCGGCGGCCCCGGCGGTGCGGCTCGGACCGGCCGGCGCCCAGGGGATGCCGTTCGACGACACGGCCTCGACCCAGCGCATCGCGAGCCTCGACGTCTACCACGGCGAGATCGTCGACGGCCTCCACGCCACGCACGGCGACGGGACCGTCGACCCGGTCCGCGGCGGCAACGGGGTGCCGGTGGGCAGCGCGCCGAAGACCACGATCACCTTCAGCGAGACGGACCCGCTGGTCGGGATCTCCGGCGAGTGGGGGACGTGGTACGGCGGCCGGTACATCAGCAAGATCCAGTTCCACCAGCGCAGCGGCGCCGTCAGCCCGGTCTTCGGCAGCGGGACGTCGGTCTCGGGCGCCCAGACCTTCGACCTGCGTGCTCCCAGCCCGCAGAGCCAGGAGGTGACGGGCTTCTTCGGGTCGTCCGCGGCGGCGAACAACAACACCGCCCAGTGCCTGGGGTCCATCGGGATCGTCATCCGATAGCCCGGTGAACGTCGAAGCGGGGGGGGGGCCCCCCGGAACGGGGGGGTGTGGGGGGGGGCCCCCCCCGACAGCACGCGCGCAGACCGGAAGGGGGAGCGGCTGGGGCGCGACCGG